>CALWKB010000084.1 GCA_944381125.1 uncultured Mediterraneibacter sp.
AACCCGTAACGCATTTTTAAAACGAGCTTTTCTCTCTGAGAAAGCCCGCTTTCTACTTTTTCATAGAGTTTCTGGATGTTTTCCCTGAGGTCGATCTTTTCGGGAATGTCGCATTCGTCGGCTTCAATGATGTCGTAGAGCCGGATCTCGTTGCCCTCCCGGTCGGTGCCGATGGGCTCGTAGAGGGAGATTTCCTTTGCGGATTTCTTCCGGGAACGGAAGTGCATGAGGATTTCATTTGCAACCCCTTTCTATTGGCTCTGAAATATCAGGGGTGTCAGTATCAGAGAAAATATCTTCACTGCCTGTCAGGTACAGGTGTACTGTGTTTCCATCCCACAGTACAGTTTTTACCAGTTTTCTCAGGGCAGTCCGTTTATCATCAATGGGCATCAGGTCAAATGTACTGGAGAAATCAGAAAGTTTATCCTGTAATGCTGAAAGTTCATCATATATTTTTGATTTATCCTGTTCAACGAGATCTAGTTCTTTTATTTGTCGTTCTATATCCTCTTTCTCGGAGTGGAGTTTACTGATTTCTTCATTGATATACTGGAGCGTTATGCTGTTGTCGATTTGGGATAATGTTTTAAGAAGTGTATTGATACGGTTATCCTTGTCTTTCAGACTTACATTTAGCAATGTCAGTTCGGACTGACTGTGATTTGATTCTTTCAGTAACAGTTGTTCAGCACTGTTTAGCTGTTGCATAAATATACTGGTGTTACGTGGCAGTTTTTTGATTTCATCACATATGAAATGATCCACATCATTTCCACGGGGATTTTTCATATTACAGTTCTGCCCCTTGCTCTTTGATTTCTCCTCACACATATAGGCGAATATCTTATTACCATTCTGGTCGGTACGGTTATAGTTTTTCGGTCGCATATAGGAATGGCAGTTTGCACAGCGGATTAGCCCTGATAATAATGCCGTGTTTTTACGGGGGCGTCTGTATGCACGTTTCTGACCATTTTTTAATCTGTCCTGAAGAGCAACCCATTGTTTGCCGGATATAAATGGTTTGTGCTGCCCGACAGCAACAATCCATTCTTCAGTGGGATGTTCAAGATGGGATTGTTCTGTGCTCTGGTCGAGCTTATTGTATACCATCAGTCCATGCTTTCCGTCAAATAGGGAGATGTCCATACAGATTTGAGCATTTATTGATTTGAAATAGTGGTAGGTGTCAGTGTCAGCAGAGGCATATACGGGATTTTTGAAAATAGCCTGTAATGCGTATCGTGAGAAATATTTATCATTTCGTGTTTTCAGTCCGGTCTGATGGCTGAATGTTTCGACTGCGGTTAATGAACCTTTTTCAAAATATTTATTTACGAGAGTGTGATAGATTATTTCTTCTTCTGGTATATATTCCAGCTTATGTGAATACCGGACTTTCCCGGTCATGCTGTCAGTATGTTCCAATTGGACGCTCTCATAACCGAGGGGAGTTGTTCCGCCGAGCCATCTCCCTGTCCGGGCAAGACCAAGCATATTGTCACGGATTCTTAAGGCAATTGTTTCCCGTTCCATTTGAGCAAATGACATGACCATATTCAACATAAGGTTGCCTGTAGGCGTTGATGTATCAAAATATTCACTGATTGATATAAAAGATGTTTTATGTTGTATCAGTTTTTGGTTGAGTTGGGTAAAATCAGCCAGATTTCTGCTGATCCTGTCGAGACGGTAACAAACAATTATAGAAACTTTATCAGCCATGCAGTCAGTGAGAAGTCGTTGGAAGTCAGGACGGTCAATGTTTCCACCGGAATAGCCTTCGTCCTGATAGATTTTTATTTCTGTATTATTGTCATACTCGGGGAGTGAGCGGATATAACTCCGGCATTTGTCAATCTGTATGGCAATGCTTTCTCCGGTATGGGTTAGCTTAGATTTTCTGGCGTAGATAGCAATATAACGATTTTCTTTTGTTTTCATTAACACATCATCCTTTCTTTTTTCTAGCAATACTATAAAGTGAATTATATGAAATTGCAAAAAGTTTAGAACTAAATACGAAAAAATGTGTCAAAAAGACAAAATTCGACAAAAATAAACTGCCTATATCGTCAATATAAGCAGTTTACAGATTATTTGGAGATGTGACGGGGATATGGTTTCTTTTCATCGGTAAGACCGGCAAGGTAATCCATGCTTGTGTTTAGTGCAAGCGCTATTTTCCGGCATTGTTCAAAGGTATAATAGCGTTTCCCGTTTTCAATTTTAGAATAATCACTCTGGTCAATTCCGGTCAGATGTTGCATTTTTATCTGAGTGTAACCGCGTTCTTTTCTCAAGTCTTTCAGGCGTGACATAGATACCTCCATATGACAAACAATATCATTTTTATTATGGTTGTATGACCTATTGACAAATAGGGTTTAATTGACCTATTATTTGATTAATAAGTTGAAAGGAGCGGTAAAAATGGCAGTATGGGGCATTGGAGCGTATTATCCCGGGGAGCAGGAAGATAAGGCGAAGAAATTTGTAGAAAATGGAAGGATTATTATAGGTTATACAGAAGAGGAACATCCCGATTATTATATGATGTTGCGAACTATAAAACCGGGGGATATAGTGTTTATAAAAGCACGTTTTATGCTGAATCAGGCAATGCGGATAAAGGCTGTAGGCATAGCTGTGGATTATAATGTGTCTGTAGAAAATGGAATGGATCACAGGGAGGGGATTGCTGTTAATTGGATTAAAGACCTGACGGATAAACCGGTTGATATTCAAAAGGGAAAGTTTAATGACGGCTCGACACGGACGATATATCAGGAAAGAAATCCCGAGGTTATAAATCAGATAGCAGAGATTTTAAAAAGATAATGTTTTATGGGGTATGAAAATGGAAAAGATAAAGAATAAAAGGATTCTGTATATTATTACAGGTATAGTAATTCTGGTAGCTGTGATAATCATTATTTCGGTTATTATTAATGGAAAATCAGGGAGTGGTATCAGTCTGTTAGATGCATCAAAAGCAAAGGAAATGACTTTAGAAGAATATTGTGACAGATTTAATGAAATTGTAGTAGCAGAGCATAATACAATGGGACAAAATCGTGCCGTGACAGAAGCGGCTCAGCAGGATGCGGGGAATTATCAGTATTTTGAAGATAACAATCCAGAAATGATTTTAGGAGAAACATTAACTATACCTGAGTCTGGTGAGTATGATGTTGATACGAGCAAATATGATATTTATATGTATCGAACTACTTACACACTTTCGGATATTGGAAGTGTTGAGATTGATGTTTTGACAGAGAAAGATTCTGAGAATATAAAGGCGGTTACTGCGGTCTTTGATGCAAAAGATTTTTCAATCGGCGACAGTATTGTGCAGGTAGTTGCGCCATCGTTTGGAGAAGAGCCGGATGACTTCCATACAATGTATTATGAACTTAGAGATACATGGAATAGTCATAGATATATGGATGGTGTTGCTATAGAATTATCATATGAAAATAGCAACGTATTTTTAAGAATGTATTTTGAAGATGAAAGTTATTATGAGAAAGAATGGGTGAATAATCCGGATATTCCTACGCAGGATAACCCGAAAGATTATAAGGAGTTGATTGGTACATGGGAAACGGAAAGTGAATATTATGAGCAAAGTTCTTTAGTCATCTATGATATTGATGAAAATGAAATGAGATTTTCATTATATAATTATACAGAAAACGGGGATTGTGTGGATAATGTAACGCTTGACATAAGTGAGAAGCAGTATACAGAATGGGAGCCAAACAGAAAGTTTGCTGTTTGTGATAATAATGGGAAAGAAATAGGTACTTTTATTATTCCGTCAAATAGTACCGGTGTCGCAGATACGATTACTTTCCAGACAGGATCGTGGACTGCTGTTTATGAAAAAGTGTCAGATGATACAAATGAGGAGAATACAAATCAGTATGATGAAGCTGTAGGCGATTGGGAATATACGAAATATGCGGAGGATATGCCTGGAGGTATTGTTGATTCGAAAGTTACTGTACATATTTACTATGTAAAAAATAATTTGATTACATTTGATGTTTCTAAATATATATGGGAAAAAGATATTAGTATACATACCAATATTATCACAGCATTATTGAAAAACGGTGTTGCAAAGTTTAGTTTTTCTAATGAATATGGCAATGAGGGAACTGGAAATATCAAATTGGGTACAGAAAGTATAAAGGTTGAATTAGTAACAACAGTAGAAGCTGAGGAAGAAGCGTTGTCGATGGATTTGAGACAGACATTGACAAGGACATCAGCCATAGATAGCAGTCAGGATAATAATGAAAATGGTTATGAAAATACTGTAGATACTACTGATGATTATATTTTTCCGGAAAGCAGTGACGTATATCTTGACGAAAGTGCTTTATATAATTATACACCTGACGAGTTAATGCTTGGAAGAAATGAAATATATGCCAGACATGGCAGGATTTTTGATGATCCTGAAATACAAGCATATTTTGAGAGCAAATCATGGTATGAAGGAACTATAACAGGTGATGAGTTTGACAGTCAAGTGGATTTAATATTTAATGAGTATGAAAAAGAAAATGTAGAAACAATTCGGCAAGTAGAAGAGATGATGCGACAGGGAATTATTTAGCTTGGGGAAAAATATGTAAAGTAGTTTTTATTACCCTCTGAGACAACGTGACAGCCTGATGAAGACAAATTGACAGGTTTTGCTAACCCCTCTTCGCCAAAAAGAATTAAACGGTTTAAACGGCAAATAAGAGAAAAGTGAGTGATAGGAGATATTTCCAGTACAGGGAGTATCTTCTATTATTTTTTGTATATATTTAACTTGATTATTACCGTTACATCAGGCGAAAATATTCACTCTTTTAAAAAATTCATTTATTTTCCATTTTAGTTCTATTATTAGAAAAAAGTCATAGTATAAAGACATACACTACTTTTACTGTCAGAAATGGGGGAATTATAGGATATTCGATAGAACATTGTAAATATATCAGGACTGCAGTTCTTCTTTATTTGTACATAGGGCAGACAATCTTATATTGTTTCAGTCTGGCATATATGCCCGGACTATGCTCTAAATAATTTGAAAAGGAGAAATGTGTATGTCAGATTATGGTACTGGCAGAAAAACTTATGTACGTGAACTGGACACAGTCAATCCCAGTTCAGATGCAATGGCGACTGTATGTATTACCAATGATATTATTGAGGTAAAAGTGTATGAGCGTGGATTTCATAAGGATATTGGCAGGTTCAGAAAAATTGATAAGACAAGGTATTTAGATGTTGAAACGGGAGAAATTGTTCGCTTTCAATCAAAAACAGGCAGGGGTGGTATCAGCAGTTCGGACAGATATAACTGGAACAGGGCGTTTGAGAGGCTCAGACGTATTATCAATTATAATTTCACGGGGAGCAGTAATGAACTCCATATCATACTTACTTATAGCAGTAATCTCCATATGACTGACCGTGGTATTGTCTCGAATGACTTTAAAAACTTCTGGAAACGGATAAAATATTATTATGGCTCTATGGAATATATTGTTATGTATGAGCCTGACTGTAGAGGCAGATGGCATATTCATGTATTGGTGAAAAACAAAAACGCTGATACATTGTTTATAGATAATCGGTCAGTACAGGATATATGGTCTAATGGATTTACGAAAGTGAGGCGTACTACAGGAAATGATAATATCGGTGCCTATTTTACTGTACTGTTGGGAAATGGTAAGGGCAAGAAAGCGTCTCGTATACAATACTATCAGAAACATAAAAAACTCTATACGAAATCACGGGGTATTCTTATACCGCCTCTCTATCATATGACCTACAATGAGGTAGAAAAATTGGTGTCAGGACATAATAAAGTGTATGAAAAGGGTTATTCAGTATTATTAGAAAACGAGAATATTGAGGTCAACAGGATCTATATTATGCAGTACAATGACAGAAGAAATGGAAAATGAATGCTGCTGTTCTTCATATATCATTCTTATATTTTTGAAATATAATTTGAAAGCAGGTGAATGATTATGAAGATACAGTTACAGCCGTTGAGCAGGGAAGAACTTGTGATGGAGCTCGATAGTGCAATAGCAGTGCTGAATCAGTTGCAGATAGACTTGAAAAATTCCGGGGTATTGACTCAGAATGGATGGAATCTTTGCAGTGCTATGCGTCAGGAATTGGAACGTATATGGGGTTCTGTCATATCAGACAAGCAGTAGGTCATATATGTAAGAAAAAGAGAGGCAGGTATATATGAATGTAGTCGTGCATTATCCAAAAGATGAGCACGCTGTCGAAAACCTGAAAGAACAGGTTGCTGTTCTGCATGGGGAATACATATATTCCTACCTGAGTAAACTGGACATTCCGGTTGAAGAAAAGATAAACATAATACAAGGTATTCGAGAAGCGTTGAAATAAGTGAGAATGGGGCAGTCATTTCCGGTGGCTGCCCTCATTGATTGTCTGATACCGCTGTGGAACGCTGAACGCTTTTCTGAGACGTTCTGACACGTTTAGCGGGCACGGCTTTGCTTAAACGTTCACAAACGAAATAAAGACAAAATCGAAGTCCTTATATAATAGAAGAAACTATGCATTTTTCTTCAGTTCCATGAATCTGTTGTAGTGTTCTTTTGATATTTTCTTATATCCTTTTTCCCATGCACGGACAGATTGTTTCCATACACCAAGTTTATCTGCCAGTTGTTCCTGTGTATACTCATGTTGTTTGCGGAATTGCTTTATTTGTGTGCCGGGATCATGGTATAGGAAGAGATGGTATTCGTCCATCAGATTTTCAGCGGGGATATGATAGAAGTCAGCTATTTTTTCAAGTAATTCGATAGGATAGTAATCACGGGTATCATATTCACAGGCTTGATATACTGTCCGGTCTATATTTAGTGCATTTGCAACATCCCGTTGGTGTAACAGATGTTTATGACGATAGTAGCGGATTTTTTCAGGTACTGTATGTAATTGATTCGGGGATGTGTAGAGCAGGTTATGACGTTCTGCTATTGTACAGCGGGAGGGCAGACGGAATAATGCAGAATGGATATAGATGACGGCATATGTATTTATATGATTGTGAGAACGGTATAGGATATGCAGGTTTTGAAAAGACTTCCATATTTTCCATGAATCAGAAAAAGGGTTCTGATTTCCGGCTTTATTGCAAAATGGAGCCAAACCGAGGGGGTCGCTTTTTCAATGCAGCGCGACGCATAGGCGGCCAGCCGGTTCCCTTTGCCGGGGTTAAAAGTAGTGACCGCCTTGATAAGGCCGATCGTTCCGATGGAGAGCAGATCCTCCGGGTCTTCGTCGAGGTTCTGGTATTTTTTGATCACATGGGCTACAAGGCGCAGATTTCGTTCAATCAGGATGTGTTTTGCTTCGAGATCTCCTTCTGTATATTTCTGGACATAGTATTTTTCTTCCGAAGGAGACAGAGGAGAAGGAAATGATTTCAAGACGGCACCTCTTAGCGCATTTGATATAATGTATGACCGGACAGTGCAAATTGTGCTTTTCCAATAAGCGCTTCGGACAGGGCGCCGGGCAGCGGAAGGAAAAGAAATAAAATGTTGACAGAAAAAGCGGGTCAGGTATATGATATTCTTACATTTCCGGAGCGGTCTGCTCCGGCAATCATTTCCGGCTGTATCAGCCAAATTTTCAGAATGTGGTGTTTGCGGCGGCAGAAAGCTCATGGAAAGGAGTGTGCGGATGAGCTTCAGCACAGTTTTGTCTGCGTCCATTGACGGACTTTCCGCAGAATTTGTCCGCGTGGAAGCGGATGTATCAAACGGCCTTCCTGTCTTTAATATGGTCGGCTATCTTTCATCAGAGGTAAAAGAAGCGGGGGAGCGGGTGAGAACAGCCATAAGAAACTCGGGATTCGATTACCCGCCGAAGAGAACGGTTATAAATCTGTCCCCGGCCGCGCTGCGCAAAAGAGGGGCTTCTTTTGATCTGCCCATTGCAGTATCCGTGCTGATATCTCTGGGAATACTGAAACCCGGGTGTACCGGGTCATGCCTGCTTGCCGGAGAACTGGGGCTTGACGGCAGAGTAAGAAAGATTCCCGGAATTCTTCCTATTGTTATGGCGGCGCGTCAAAAAGGAATCACGTGCTGTATTGTGCCGGAAGAGAATGCGGCGGAAGGAGCGCTGGCAGAGAATATGAAGATAATCGGTGTGAAGGATCTCAGAGAAACTGTAAATTATCTCCTGGGGAAAAAACAGATTGCGGCCGCAGTACCCGGCTGTGCTTTCCGCGAACAGAAGGCGGAAGTGGATTTTGCAGACATATGCGGCCAGGAAACAGTCAGAAGAGCGGCTGAGATTGCCGTGGCAGGCGGCCACAACCTTCTTCTTATCGGTCCGCCGGGAAGCGGAAAATCTATGACGGCCAGAGCGGTAGCCGGCATCCTGCCGCCGCTTGGCAGGGAGGAGAGTCTGGAGATAACGAAAATCTACAGTGTGATGGATCTTCTTCACGCAGACGCTCCGCTGATTATGCAGCGCCCTTTCAGAGAAGTGCATCATACAGTTACGAAAGCGGCTTTGATCGGCGGCGGGACAGTGCCAAGACCAGGGGAGATCAGCCTTGCCCACGGCGGCGTTCTGTTTCTGGACGAACTGACAGAATACAGAAAAGAGATTCTTGAGACGCTGCGCCAGCCGCTGGAAAACAGAAGCATAGAAATTGCCAGAACATATGGAAAATACAGATTCCCGGCGGATTTCATACTGGTGGCCGCTATGAACCCGTGCCCGTGCGGATGTTATCCGGATATGGAGCGGTGCAGATGTACTCCGGCGCAGATCCGCGCTTACCTGGGAAAAATCAGTATGCCGTTTCTTGACAGAATCGATCTGTGTACGGAGGCACCGCGGGTCAGATATGAGGATCTGACAGGGCGCGGACAGGGGGAATCTTCCGCTGAGATAAGAAAACGTGTATGCATGGCAAGAGATATCCAGAGAGAAAGATATCGTGGCACAGGCATGCGGACAAACGCCATGCTGGATATTAATGATCTGAAAAAATACTGCAGGATCGGCCGGAAGGGAGAAGAACTGATGGAGCAGGCGTTTTCTGCATTGAAGCTGACTGCAAGGGCATATCATAAGACTATCAGAACCGCACGGACGATTGCGGATCTGGACGGTGAAGAAGAAATAAGAACAAAGCATCTGAAAGAAGCGCTCGGATACAGAATGGCCGGCGGGAAATACTGGGAGAGGTGAGATATGAAAAAAAGGTGTGAAAAAGAGTATTTCGGACGGATAAGGACGCCGCTTACAGATGCGGAAATGGAATATGAATACTGGTTTGCGGGAATTCAGGGAATTTCCGGTAAGAAGAAATATATGATCCGGCAGCGGATGAAGAGCGGCAGGGCGATTTATTATATAGAAGAAATGCAGTTGAACGGACTGGAATTTCTTTCTGAAAAAGACAGAGATGTATTAAGAGAGGCGGTCCGGCAGCAGCCGAGGAACGATTTTGAAAGAGCCAGGGAAAAGGGAATACGTTTTGTACCCTGGTTTTCCGCGGATTATCCGGAAAAGCTGAGGGAACTTGAGGATTTTCCGTATGCTGTCTATGTCAGAGGGCGGCTGCCGGATGCTTCGTTAAGAAAAGCGGCGATAATCGGCTCCCGCAGGTGCACTCCCTACGGAGAAAAATACGCGGTAGAATTCGGAAAGAAACTGGCGGAAAACGGAGTGGAGATTATAAGCGGACTTGCGAGGGGAATCGACGGAATGGGTCAGAGGGGCGCTCTGATGGGCGGCGGGAGGACCTATGCCATCCTCGGATCGGGTCCTGATGTATGCTACCCGCGGGAACATATCGGACTATATATGGATATACTGGAACAGGGCGGAGGAATTCTTTCGGAATATCCGCCCGGAACAGCGCCTCTGGCCTGGCATTTCCCCGCCCGGAACCGCATTATCAGCGGACTTTCAGATGCCGTGCTTGTAATGGAGGCAGGAGAAAAAAGCGGATCGCTCATAACTGTAGATATCGCGCTGGAGCAGGGGAAAGATGTTTATGCCCTCCCGGGACCGGTAAACAGCAGTCTGAGCAGAGGGTGTAATTTCCTGATCCGGCAGGGCGCGGGCCTTCTTACAGACCCGGAATCACTTCTGGATGAGTGGGGGATTGTACATGAGGAACGGCAGGAAAAAGAAATCGAAAATGAAAAAGTGCTTGAAAGTGCTGAAAAATTGGTGTATAGTTGTCTCGGCCTGTATCCGAAGAATATAACACAGATTTCAGAGAAAACAAAATTAAGCGAAAGAGAGCTGACAGGAATTCTTGTTTCACTGGAACTGCAGGGATACGCAAAAGAAATATCGAAAAACTACTATGTGACAGCGAAGTAGATTTCACGCTGGACACAAGATAAAAATATATGGCATAAGACGGCCGGATAAAGGAGTATGGTTATGGCACACTATCTTGTTATTGTGGAGTCACCAGCAAAAGTTAAGACGATCAAAAAGTTTCTGGGCAGCAGTTATACGGTAGCGGCCTCCCAGGGACATGTGCGCGATCTGCCTAAAAGCACATTTGGAATAGACATAGAGGACGACTATGAGCCGAAGTACATTACGATCCGGGGAAAAGGAGACATTCTGGCAAGTCTGAGAAAAGAAGTAAAAAAAGCGGATAAAGTATATCTCGCAACCGACCCGGACCGGGAAGGAGAGGCGATTTCCTGGCATCTTGCGGCGGCCCTTAAGCTGGATGAGAAAAAAATGCGCAGGATCACATTTAATGAGATTACGAAAAACGCGGTGAAGACTTCACTGAAAAACCCGCGTGATATTGACATGGGGCTGGTTGACGCCCAGCAGGCGCGGCGTGTGCTTGACCGTATGGTGGGATATCTGATCAGTCCGCTTCTGTGGGCAAAAGTAAAACGGGGCTTAAGCGCCGGAAGAGTCCAGTCTGTGGCGCTTCGTCTTGTGGCGGACAGAGAGGATGAAATTAACGCATTTATTCCGGAAGAATACTGGACGCTGGATGCGGTTTTGAACGTGAAAGGTGAAAAACGTCCCCTTACGGCCAGATTTTACGGAACCGGAAGCAAAAAGATGACGATACACTCCAGAGAAGAACTGGATGAGATTCTTCAGACAGTAGAAAACGCGGAGTTTAAAATAACAGATATAAAGACGACGGAGCGGATCCGCAAAGCTCCTCTGCCGTTTACCACAAGTACAATGCAGCAGGAGGCGGCGAAAGCGCTGAATTTCGGGACTCAGAAGACGATGCGCATTGCGCAGCAGCTTTATGAGGGCATTGATATCAAGGGGAACGGCACGGTCGGTGTGATCACATATCTGCGTACAGATTCCACAAGAGTTGCAGATGAAGCCGACAAGGCGGCGAAAGAATACATCTCATCTGTGTATGGCGCCGATTATGCGGCGCCCGGAAACACCTCAAAGGAAAACGGGAAAAATGTGCAGGACGCCCATGAAGCAATCCGCCCCACAGATATTACCAGGACGCCGGCTTCTCTGAAAGATTCTCTGACAAGGGACCAGTTCCGCCTGTATCAGCTGATCTGGAAAAGATTTACTGCCAGCCGCATGCAGCCGGCGCGGTATGAGACTACGGCCGTGAAAATAGGAGCGGACAGATACTGTTTTTCCGTAGCTGCTTCAAGACAGCTTTTTGACGGTTTCCGCAGCGTGTATACGGAAGCGGACGAGGAAAAAGAAGAGAGCAACGTGCTTGTGGGCCACCTGAGCATGGATTCGGTTCTGACAAAAGATTCTTTTGAAGAAAAACAGCATTTTACACAGCCGCCGGCTCATTACACAGAGGCGACTCTTGTAAAAACACTGGAGGAACTTGGAATCGGCCGTCCCAGTACTTATGCGCCTACGATTGCGATTATCCTCGGCCGCAGATATGTTGCCAAAGAGGGAAAAAACCTTTATATGACAGAAATCGGTACTGTGGTTAATAACATGATGAAACAGTCGTTCCCGAGTATCGTGGATGTAAACTTCACGGCCAATATGGAAGGCCTCCTTGATATGGTCGAGGAAGGAAAGGTGCCGTGGAAAGAAGTTATCCGTAATTTCTATCCGGATCTGAAAGAGGCGGTGGACAAAGCGGAGAAAGAACTGGAAAGCGTTAAGATAGAGGATGAAGTCACAGATGTAATCTGCGAGGAATGCGGACGGAACATGGTAATAAAATATGGTCCTCACGGAAAATTTCTTGCCTGCCCGGGATTCCCCGAGTGCAGAAATACGAAGCCGTATCTTGAAAAGATCGGCGTATCATGTCCGCAGTGCGGAAAAGATGTGGTTATCCGCATGACAAAGAAAGGCCGCAGATATTACGGATGCGAAAATAATCCGGAATGTGATTTTATGTCCTGGCAGAAACCTTCAAAAGAAAAATGCCCGCAGTGCGGCGGATATATGGTGGAAAAAGGAAACAAACTTGTATGCGCTGACGAAAAATGCGGATATATCGGGAAAATCAGTCAGGAAAAGAATGAAAAAGAATAAATGAATTGCATTGCTATTTTCAAAATTGTATGATAATATAGATTCGTCTATTAATTTATCTGAAATTATATGTGCGGGCACGGGCACATGTACAAAAATGAGATTCGGAGGAAATAATGAGCGTACAATTATTGGATAAAACCAGAAAAATAAATAAACTGCTGCACAATAATAACTCCAGCAAGGTAGTTTTTAATGATATCTGTGCAGTCCTTACAGAGATTCTTGACTCAAATGTTCTTGTAGTCAGTAAAAAAGGAAAAATACTTGGTGTAAGCAAATGCGCCGACGTGAGGGAAATACACGAACTTATTACAGAATCGGTCGGCTCGCATATCGACAAAATGCTGAATGAACGTCTGCTGAGTATTCTTTCCACAAAAGAAAACGTAAATCTCGAAACTCTTGGATTTTCTCCGGAGGCCGTGGAGGGATGCCAGGCGATCGTCACTCCCATAGATATTGCGGGAGAGCGGCTCGGGACGCTGTTTATTTACAAACAGAACGCATTCTATTCCATTGACGACATTATTCTCAGCGAGTACGGGACGGCGGTGGTCGGCCTGGAGATGCTCCGTTCGGTAAACGAGGAGAGCGCTGAAGAGACCAGAAAGGAACACATTGTACAGTCGGCGATCAGCACGCTTTCTTTTTCAGAGCTTGAAGCGATCATTCATATTTTTGACGAGCTTGGCGGAACGGAGGGAATACTCGTTGCCAGCAAGGTAGCCGACAGAGTCGGCATTACCCGCTCCGTTATTGTAAATGCCCTGAGAAAGTTCGAAAGCGCGGGAGTGATTGAATCAAGATCTTCCGGCATGAAGGGAACTTATATCAAGGTGCTGAATGATTACGTATTTACAGAACTTGAGAAAATAAAGAAAGAACGAAACTAGCGGGAGGGATTTACAATGTATGAAGGAAATCCTGTTGACCTGCAGATGGAAAAAGTCATATCCGCAGACGGTATATTTGACGATACCACGCGGAAATGCCGGGTACATAAATACGATCTGGAGGAAGACTATATCTACCTTGAACTGAAAGAAGACAGCCTGACGGCAATATCACTGGACGCAAAATACAGATGTTACATTTCGACCAGAACAGAACTGCTGTACTGCACCGGGGTAGTGAAAGAGAGATACAGCAGTGAAGATGTTAATCTTCTGAAATTCCGGATAGAAAACGGATTTTATAACGTAAATGAAGGGAAAAGCACTGCGGAGCGCGCCTGAGACGGCGCGCTCTGTTTCTTTCCCGGGAAGCCGCGATTCTCTGTAATAATAAAAAAATAACCTGCGGGATCGTACTCCGGAAAATTTGAAAATGTCGCCGCAGTCCGGGCCGTTCGAAAGCAGAAAATGAGTCTTGAAAAAAACCTTGCAAACCCGGTTGACAAATCTTCAGCAGAGTGCTATTTTATATTCATGAGGTTAGCACTCATGACAAATGAGTGCTAATAAGCAAAAAGCAAGGAGGAATTACAATGAAGTTAGTACCATTAGGTGACAAAATTGTTTTAAAACAGTTAGAAGCAGAAGAGACAACAAAATCCGGTATTGTTCTTCCGGGTCAGGCGAAAGAGAAACCCCAGGAAGCAGAGGTTATTGCTGTAGGACCTGGTGGAATTATAGATGGAAAAGAAGTGGTAATGCAGGTGAAAGCCGGCGATAAAGTAATCTACTCCAAATACGCGGGAACAGATGTCGAGCTGGACGGCGAAGAGTATATCATCGTAAAACAGAGCGATATCCTTGCAATCGTAACAGAGTAAATATAATAAGCAGAAATAAGGAGATGTATTGACATGGCAAAGGAAATCAAATACGGAGCAGAAGCCAGGGCAGCACTTGAGAGAGGTGTGAACCAGCTCGCTGATACAGTAAAAGTTACACTTGGACCGAAAGGAAGAAACGTTGTCCTTGACAAATCCTTCGGCGCACCGCTGATCACAAACGACGGTGTTACGATCGCGAAAGAGATCGAGCTTGAGGACGGATTCGAGAACATGGGCGCACAGCTTATCAGAGAAGTCGCTTCCAAGACAAACGACGTAGCCGGAGACGGAACAACAACAGCTACCGTTCTTGCACAGGCAATGGTACACGAGGGTATGAAGAACCTGGAAGCAGGCGCCAACCCGATCGTTCTCAGAAAAGGCATGAAGAAAGCGACGGACAAAGCGGTTGAAGCGATCCACGCAATGAGCAGCAAGGTAAAAGGCAAAGAGCAGATCGCAAGAGTCGCAGCTGTTTCTTCAGGAGACGAGGCTGTCGGACAGATGGTGGCGGACGCGATGGAGAAAGTATCCAACGACGGTGTTATCACGATCGAAGAGTCCAAGACAATGCAGACAGAACTGGACCTTGTAGAAGGTATGCAGTTTGACCGCGGATATATTTCCGCATATATGGCTACAGATATGGAGAAGATGGAAGCGGTTCTGGAAGATCCGTACATCCTGATCACAGACAAGAAGATCTCCAACATCCAGGATATCCTGCCGCTCCTTGAGCAGGTTGTACAGTCCGGCGCAAGACTTCTCATCATTGCGGAGGACATTGAGGGCGAGGCGCTCACAACTCTGATCGTCAACAAACTGCGCGGTACATTCAATGTAGTTGCAGTGAAGGCGCCGGGCTACGGCGACAGAAGAAAAGAGATGCTCCAGGATATCGCGATCCTGACAGGCGGCCAGGTGATCTCCGAAGAACTCGGCCTCGACCTGAAAGAGACTACAATGGAGCAGCTCGGACGTGCGAAATCCGTTAAAGTACAGAAAGAGAACACAGTCATCGTTGACGGTCTCGGAAGCAAGGATGCGATCAGTGACAGAGTTGCGCAGATCAAGAAAGCGATCGAAGAGACAACATCTGATTTCGACAGAGAGAAGCTTCAGGAAAGACTTGCAAAACTGGCAGGCGGCGTAGCGGTTATCCGTGTCGGCGCAGCTACAGAGACAGAGATGAAAGAAGCAAAACTCCGTATGGAAGACGCGCTGAACGCAACAAGAGCGGCAGTAGAGGAAGGAATCATCGCAGGAGGCGGTTCCGCATACATCCACGCGGC
>CALWKB010000085.1 GCA_944381125.1 uncultured Mediterraneibacter sp.
ATAGTCAGTTCATACAGATCGGTCAGCAGTGTGAGATTCTGTGCGCTCATAACATTTCCCTCTTTTCATTTGCCCCGCGCGCCTTATGATCCGGCGCCGATTGATAATTTGCTTCTGATTTTCCACGGTGGAAAACAATTGTTGCATATTCTTTACGATTATAGCACAAGTACGGGGAAATTCAAATGAGTTTCCGGAACAGCCGCGGTTTTTTGTGCGGCGTTTATTATCATGCAAAAAGCGGGAAAACAAAACACGGCCTTGTTTTCCCTTCTTATTTTACGTATAATGTATTACAGTTCACATGCGCAGCCGGAAAAGGCGGACAGGGACAGCCGGAAGGAGACGGAAAGCGCCGGAACCGGGCCGGCATGTGGGGAAGAAAGAAGAAGAGAAAGAGTTGCTTAAGATATGAGATTGAGAAGCCGAATTGCAGTAAGATGTGCAAAGATAACAAGTTTTTTGATTAAGAAAATGAACCGGGGGAGCGGAGTGACCCTGCCGGGCTATGTTGCGCGCCGGATAGATCCTCACATATTGAGAGAGGTTTCCGGCCAGGTGCGGGAGAAGATTCTCGTCACAATGGGTACAAACGGAAAAACGACCACCAATGCGATCCTGTGCAGGGCGCTGGAGACTGAGGGAAAGAAGGTTATCATCAACAGAACCGGAGCCAATATGATGAACGGCATTATCTCCGCGTTTGTGCTTGCGACGGACAGGAAAGGAAGACTGGACGCGGATTTCGCGTGCATCGAGGTGGACGAGATGGCGGCTGTTGGAGTCCTGCCTCAGCTGAGGCCGGCCTGCGGTGTGCTGACGAATATATCCAGAGATCAGCTGGACCGTTTCGGCGAGGTGGATATTACTTTTAATAAGCTGATGGCGGCGGTTACGAGCGTGCCGGATATGAAGCTGATTATTACCTGCGATGATATTCTGTCCTGTTCTCTCGCTCAGGAGAGCGGGAATCCGTATGTGACATGCGGCATCAGCGAGCAGATTTTTGATGATATTTCCAGATCTGAGATCAGAGAAAGTATTTTCTGCAGAAAATGCGGAAGCAAGCTTGAGTATGACTTTTTCCATTACGGACAGCTGGGAATTTACCACTGCCCTTCCTGCGGATGGAGGCGTCCGGAGCCGGATTATTCGGCGGAAAATATAACAATGGACGAGGACGGCCTGTATTCTTTTGACCTGGACGGACAGCATATAGATTCCACCGCGAGAACGCCGTACAATATTTACAATACTCTTTCCGCCTACACAGCGCTTAAGACGGCGGGAGCCGGATACAAATCGTTTAAGGCAATGATAGAGGCGTTTGATTACGGAAACAACAGGGAAAGTATATTTAATATTGAAGGAGCGAAGGTACAGCTTCATCTGGCGAAGAATCCTATCGGCTTCCAGCAGAAAGTCTCTCTTGTACTAAAGGACCCGAAGCCGAAAGACATTATTATTCAGATCAATGACACATCCCAGGACGGCACGGATATTTCCTGGCTGTGGGATGTGGATTTCCAGTATCTTGGCGACAGCAACGCAGCTTCCATAACTACTGCGGGGACAAGAAAATACGACATGGGCCTCCGGCTGAAATATGAGGATATTCCCTGCGGCTCATCCGACGATATGAGGAGTACAATTCTTGATCTTGTAAAGAACGGTACGAAAAACCTGTACGTAATCGTAAACTATTCCGGCCTGTACAGGACAAATCATCTTCTGACGGAACTGGAGAAGGAAACGGAAGGAGGCGGGGACAGATGAAACTTACTATCGGACATTTATACCCGGATCTGCTGAATCTCTACGGAGACAGAGGCAATATCCAGTGCTTTCGCAAACGCCTTGAGTGGCGCGGGATTGAAGCGGAGGTGGTTCCGTTCCTCTCCGGAGATAAGATTGATTTTTCCGGTCTGGACATCGTGCTGCTTGGCGGGGGATCGGACAGAGAACAGGAACTGGTATGCGGCTATCTGAAGGACATCCGGGATGATTTCAGGCAATATGTAGAAGAAGGCGGCGTGGTGCTCGCTGTATGCGGCGGCTACCAGCTTCTTGGAAAATACTATAAAACGCAGACAAAGACGATAGAGGGCCTGTCTATTCTGGATATTACGACAGAGTGGGAGCCGGAGCGCCTTGTGAAAAATATTATTCTGAACAGCCCGCTGTTTGACATGCCTGTAGTCGGGTTTGAAAATCATGGCGGATGCACGTATATCGGAGATCATACTCCTTTTGGAAAGGTATTTTTCGGATACGGAAATACGGGGAAATCCGGATATGAAGGGGTTGTCTACAAAAATGTTATCGCTACTTATCTGCACGGTCCGCTGCTCCCCAAAAACCCGCAGGTATGCGATTATCTGCTGGAGCGGGCGCTGAAGCGCAAGTATGGAGAGGACGTGCGGCTGGAGCCGCTTTCAGATGAACTGGAGCGAAACGCCAACCGTTATATTGCCGACCGGTACAGCGATAAGAAATATGTTCTTAAGGAAACGATAAAGAAACATACATGATGCGGCGGAAGCGCCGACGCGTTTCTTGCCGAAGCAAAA
>CALWKB010000086.1 GCA_944381125.1 uncultured Mediterraneibacter sp.
CACCTGACTCTTAATCAGGGTGTCCAGGGTTCGAACCCCTGATCGCGCACTTGGAAATCGCTGATTTTGCGGACATTGAAGCCGCGGGGTCGGCGGTTTTTTTCGTGAAGCAATGAGCAGCGCGGAAAAGGAAAGGATTGAACAGCAGTGCGAGATGGGAATTATCACACCGGAAGAGAGAAACGTAAGGATAGAGGCGCTTACGAGATAACCCGTACTCTTGGACCGCTTCAGATAAAAATTACATAGTGAAAAATGCGATCGCATGTTATTTTAAGGCGTCCGGAACAGTTTTTGCTCCGGACGCTTTAAAAATGTACGAGCAGTCTTATTTTTACCAGGAAGAAATCTTATTTTTACCGGGAAGAAATCCACTTTTTTATCGCCGGCATCTGTGATAAGATTAATAAGGACTTGTCAGGCATGATGTCCGTCCGGGCTGCTGTCTGCGGAAATGAATGGTCGGGAGGTAGATATACATGGATTTTTTTCAGGACGTGGCGCGGCTGTATATGGAGAGAGGGGACTGGTTTCTGGAACTGACGGGCGCCCATATCGCACTGTCGGTCACGGCGGTTCTGCTTGCGGGTACGATCGGTCTTCTGCTGGGAATATGGATATCCGAATGCCCCCGGGCAGCCGGACCGGTGCTCACAGTGGCGAACGTCTGTTATACGATTCCGTCCATCTCACTGCTGGGCATGCTGATCCCGCTTCTCGGGATCGGAAATCCGACGGCGGTTGTGGCGCTGACGCTTTATGGCCTGATGCCTATGGTGCGAAATACCTATGCGGGGATTACCGGAGTGAGCCGGGATATTATCTCAGCGGCGGAGGCGATGGGCAGTACAAGATTTCAGATTATGTGTAAGATCAAACTGCCGCTGGCGCTGGGCGTAATCATAGCCGGCGTCCGCAATATGGTAGTTATGACGATCTCTGTCGCGGCGATTGCTTCATTTATCGGGGCCGGCGGGCTTGGCGTGGCAATTTACCGGGGAATTACAATTTATGATGCGACGATGACATTTTCCGGAAGCCTGCTGATCGCGCTGCTTGCGCTTGTGAGCGACATGCTGCTGGGATTTGCGGAGAAAAAGATCAGGAAAGGAATGCATTTATAATGAAATTAAAAAAGATAACAGCGGCGCTGCTGGCCGGCGCGCTAGTGCTGGGGCTTGCGGGCTGCGGAGGAGAAAATGGAGACGGACCGGTGAAGATCGCGACGAAGCCTATGACGGAGCAGTTTATCCTGGGGGAGATGCTTCGGATTCTTATTGAAGAAAAAGCCGGATATGAAGTGGAGCTGACCAAAGGGATCGGTGGCGGGACAAGCAATATCCAGCCTGCCATGGAAAAGGGTGAGTTCGATCTGTACCCGGAATATACTTCAAGCGGATGGGTCCTTGTACTGGGACATGAGGCCAGCGGGCTGACGGACGAAGAAATGTTTGCAGAGCTTCAGGAGGAATATGAAGAAAAATATCAGATGACATGGATCGGCCTGTACGGACAGAATAATACATATGCAATCGTGGTCCGCGCGGACACGGCGCAGGAGTATGGACTGGAGACATGCTCTGATCTGGCGGAAGTGTCAGATCAGCTTGTATTCGGAGGGAACCCGGACTATATCGAGCGGGAGGACGGCCTTCCCGGAGTGTCGGCGGCGTACGGACTGGAATTCAAAGACATCATGGATATTGATATCGGACTGAAATATGAGGCGCTTCGAAACGGCGATATCGATGTGACCAACGGATATACGACCGACGCGCAGATCAGCCGCCCGGATGTAAAGGCTCTGGAGGATGATCTGGGATATCAGGTAAATTATTTCTGTTCTACAGTAGTGAGGGAAGAGGCGCTGGAAAAATATCCGAAACTTGAAGAAACGCTGGAACTGATGGACGGCATTCTGTCAGATCAGAAGATGGCGGAACTGAATTATCAGGTAGAAGAGGAAGGAAAGGACGAGGCCGACGTGGCGAGGGATTTCCTGGCGTCTGCGGGCCTTATAGAAGAGCAGTGAGGAACGGTGAAATGGAAATGATCCGGCTGGAACATGTATCAAAGAGTTTTGACGGACAAAAAGTGCTTGACGACGTAAGCTTTACGGTAAAAGAAGGAGAGTTCCTTACCGTGATCGGCAGATCCGGCTGCGGAAAGACGACAATGCTGCGCATGATCAACGGCCTGCAGAAGCCGGACGAAGGCGTTGTATTTGTGGAAGGCAGAGACGTGGCGC
The DNA here is from genome assembly GCA_944381125.1 of uncultured Mediterraneibacter sp. Lineage (GTDB taxonomy): Bacteria > Bacillota > Clostridia > Lachnospirales > Lachnospiraceae > Mediterraneibacter. Next base: position 2,249 of record CALWKB010000086.1, read on the forward strand.
ATGCGGATCTGATCGCGCTTCGGCGCAGGATCGGCTATGTGATTCAGAATAAAGGGCTTTTCCCGCACATGACGGTGGAAAAAAATATTTCCTATGTGCCGGTCATCAGCGGCAAAAAGAACCGGGAAAACAACCACCGGCAGGCGATGCGGCTTCTGAAGCTGGTGGGGCTGGAAGAGTCCATGGCCGGGCGGTATCCTTCCGAATTGTCCGGAGGACAGCAGCAGCGCGTGGGCATTGCCAGAGCGCTTGCCTCAGAGGCGAAGATACTGCTGATGGATGAACCGTTCGGCGCGCTGGACGAAATTACAAAACGCACTCTGCAGAACGAGCTGCTTGTTCTCCAGGAAAAGCTTCATATGACAGTGGTATTTATTACGCATGATATCCGCGAGGCAATGAAACTGGGGGACCGGGTGCTTGTAATGGAAAAGGGGCGGATCGCCCAGCTTGATACGCCGGAGCAGATACGGAATAATCCGGCGGATGAGTTCGTGCGGGAGCTGACTTCGGAAATATAGAAAGAAAAAGAGGCGGAGGCCGGGTGCGCTATACATGCACCCAGCCTCCGTTTTTCTGCGCGCTTTCGTACACCGCGCCGCACAGCCGTACGATTTTTGCGCCTTCCTCAAAAGTCGGACAGTCAGGCAGCCCCGTGTCTTTGGAGCCGAAATAGAAGCTCTGGATCAGACGGCGGAAGGAATCGTTAAATCCGTTCCCGAATCCGTCGCACTCCACGGTTTTCTGTCCGTTTCCGCGGCTGAAATACAGTGTGTTCATTTCCTGAGAGTTCCATCCGGCCGTCATATTGTCTCCGGTGATTTCATAAGACAGATAATTGGTATATCCGTGAGACACTTCTGACAGCGTCACAGAGCCGATGGCTCCGTTGGAAAGCCGGAATGTAATCAGCGCCGCGTCTTCGGAAGAAACCTCGATCCGTTCATCTTTTCCGGAATTATCCGGATACATAACATTGTCCCGCAGGATTCTCTGTGGATGAAAGTTACCGAACAAAGAAGACACCTCGGTGATTTCCGTTCCCGTGACATACTGGATAATGTCAAACCAGTGGGTTCCGATCTCTGTTACGGCGCGCATCGGCCCGGCGATTTCGGGGCGGTACCGCCATCCGAAGGGACAGGGCAGCAGATGGAACTGCTGAAGATACTGCCCGTGGACGAGGCGGAGAGGACCGAAAGAAGGATCCTGAACGAGAGACTTCATCCGGTCGGACGTCTGATGAAAACGGACATTTAAATTAATGCCGCAGGTGAGTCCGGACGCGGCTGCAAGCCCGGCGAGTTCCCGGGCTTCTGCAGGATCCAGGCAGAGAGGCTTCTCGCAGAGCACATGTTTTTTTGCCTGCAGCAGTTTCTTTATAATCGGATAGTGCGTATGGGGCGGAGTGCAAATGTGGACAGCGCTGATTTCGTCTGAAAAAAGAAGTTCTTCTTCTGTACCATAAGTGCGGATTCCCCACTTCCGGGCAAAATCTTCAGCGGCTTTTTCGGAACTGTCCACTACTGCGCAGATCGGGATGCCGCAGTACCGGAGGGCTTCGGCGTGAGAATGAGAGATGAAACCTACTCCAAGTATGGCCGCTTTGCGAATTGTGTCTTTATTCATAGTATACCTCCCGTTTTAAACCAGATCTGGTTTTGGAATAATTTCTGAATGAGACAGCCGGGCAGGTCTGCCCGGCTGCGCTGTCACCGGTAAATAATATCCCCGGTTACTTTTTCGATTTCGTTCCGGTGTTCAGGAAAACGACGGAGAAGTTCTTCCCTGTCTGCTCTTCTGAAATCGCCTTCAAGATAAGAAGGAGACATTGTTGTGCCCATCAGGGCAAACCCGTGCCTTCCGCCCGGGAGCAGACGGGCTCCCTGCCAGGTGTTTTTCGGAACAAGGATCTGCGGTCGCTCTTTTCCTGTAAGATCAGTTCCGAGGACAGAGACGGTTTTCTGTCCGTCCCTGTCTCTGATCTGAATCAGTTCTACCGGATCTCCATAATAAAAATGCCATATTTCATCAGCGGAAAGCATGTGCAGATGGGAAAAGGCGTCTCCGGTGAGCAGATAGTAAATCGCGGAGCCGCAGCGGCGGTTTTCGTACAGCTCTTTACTGGAGTATGTTTCCGCCACCATGCCCCCTTCCTCTGAAAGAGGGGTCAGCCCGAGCGCCTGTATCACGTCGTCCGCCGACAGCTGTTTTGAGGATTTTCTGTCCGGCACGCGGAATGTATCCGGGGCCAAATCCGAAGTATATCTGTCTTCCATAATTATCGCTTCCCTTTATCGTAAATTTCTCCCAGTGCGCGCGGCGCGCGGTTGTACTTGGAGAAGAAGATCAGAAGCAGCAGTGTGAGCAGGTAAGGAAGTATCATTACCAGGTCGGAGTAGCTGCTTGGTTTTTCGAGGATCTGAACAATCTGGTATCCGGCGGAGCGGGCAAATCCGAAGAGCAGGCACGCACCAAGGGTGGGAAGGATTTTCCAGTTCCCGAATATCAGGGCCGCGATCGCCAGGTACCCGTAGCCCACATATATGCTTTCGGAAAATTTGGCGGATATGGAATAGGCGAAGCACATGCCGCCGATGCCTGAAAGCGCGCCGGAAAACATAACGGCTACGGTGCGGATTCTGCCTACATTGCGTCCGGCCGCGTCGACCGCGTGCGGGTTGTCGCCGCAGGCGCGCAGGTGAAGTCCGAAGCGGGTCTTATATAAAAGGAACCACATGATAACGGCTACTACAATAATGATAATTTCAAAAGGATACATATTGGTAAAAAACGCGCCCAATACGGGGATGTCCGACAGTACGGGAACGGAGAACCGCATGGAAACTCCAAGCTGGAACTTGTCGGACGGAGCGCCAAACACACTCTTATTGATCTGTTTCGTCAGAAACGCGGTCAGCGCCATCGCGAGGATGTTTACCACAACACCGCTGATTACCTGGTTGGCCTTGAATTTTACGCAGAGCAACGCGTGCAGCAGCGCGTAGGCCATGCCTCCCAGTGTGGCGAAAAGGAAGGACAGGTAAAATATCGTCTGTGAATCCGTGCCCTGGGTTCCCGCCGCAAGTACAACAAACAGAGCGCCTGTAAAAGCGCCGAAGCCCTGAAGACCTTCAATAGCCAGGTTGGTAACGCCGCTTCGTTCGCTGTAGATGCCGCCGATTGCCATGACAAAGAGGGGCAGAGCAAATGACAGACCGTCAATAATAATCGTATTCATCAGCGTACCTCCTTTCTGGCTTTTGAGTTTTCCTTATCTTCCAGCTCTGATTTCCATTTCTTTACTTCATAGCGTACAAATGCTCCGCATGCGCTGAACAGAAGGATCAGTCCTACGATAACGGAACCGATTTCCGTCTCGATTCCAGAGGCGGAGCTCATATAGCTGCTGCCTTTCGTTACGCCTGTGATAAGGAAAGAAGAGAAGATAATGCCTATCGGATTGCTGTTCCCGAGAAGCGCCACCGCAATTGCGTCAAATCCGGTGGAAGCCAGCACTTTCGGCTGGATGGACTGCAGGTAGCCCATATAATAGGTTACGCCTGCCAGTCCGGCCAGGGCGCCGGAGATCATCATGGAAACAATCATTGTTTTCCCGACGCTGATGCCGGCATAGCGGGCTGCGTTCCGGCTGGCTCCCACGGCCTTGATCTCAAAGCCCAGGCGCGTCCGGTCCAGAAGGAACTTCATTACAACAGCCGCCAGTACCGCCAGAACGATGCAGAGCGGGAGGTCAACCTTCAGTCCGCCCATGGGCACCTTCATAAGCGTCAGGCGTGATTCATCGCTGACTGCCAGCGACTGCCGGGAAATTTCGTCCATATATCGTGTGTTGATGAAAAAGCTGGTCAGATACTGGACGATATAGTTAATCATAATGGAAGATACTACTTCGTTAATATTGAATTTATACTTTAAAAATCCGATCAGCCCGCCGACTGCCATTCCCGCGACAATACCGATCAGGAGAACGAGCGGCTTCGCGATGGGAGCGGCCAGTGAGGAGTAGCCTACGGTAATGGTGGCGATAAAACCTGCCGCAAGCATCTGGCCGGACACGCCGATATTAAACAGGCCGGCTTTCAGCGCCACAGCTACGGCAAGAGCGGCGAACAGCATGGGCGTCATCATATTCAGAAAGCTGGTAAAGTCTGTCAGCATGCCCTGGTAGGCCGAATACTGGGGCTTCGGGAGAAGCCCGCTGCCCTGCAGAAGATTTGCGTAGGCTGTCAGCGGATATTTGCCAAGCGCGGCGATTACAGCCATTCCTACGATCAGGCTCAGAAGAATGGAGAAAAGCGGAATGGCAATATTCTGGGTTTTCTCGTTTCCGAGAATTTTTACAAAGAATTTTTTCATTTCTGCTTCACCCCCATCATAAATTCACCGACCTGATTGGTCGTCAGTGTATCCGCCGGGGCGATTTTTTCAATCGCGCCGTTGTAAATAACTCCGATTGTGTCCGCGCAGTTCATGATTTCATCCAGTTCCAGAGAGATCAGAAGGATCGCCTTTCCTTTGTCCCGCTCGGCGATAATCTGTTTGTGGATATTTTCGATCGCGCCGATATCAAGACCGCGGGTGGGCTGCACAAAAATCATGAGATCCGACTGCAGTTCGATTTCACGGCCGACGATGGCTTTCTGCTGGTTCCCGCCGCTCATTGAACGGACCACGGTCGCTGCGCCCTGTCCGCTTCGTATGTCATATTCCTGGATTAATCTGTCTGCGTATTTTTCAAATTCCGACGTTTTGAGTACTCCGTTTCCGCCGGAGAAAGGTTCTTTATAGTATGTTTTTAACGCAAGGTTGTCCTGCAGTGAAAAGTCGAGTACAAGCCCGTATTCCTGGCGGTCTTCCGGGATGTAGGATATGCCCGCCTCGGTCCGTTTCCGGATGGATTCGCCGGTGATGTCCTGACCTTTAAGGAAAACCTTTCCGGAGGAAATCTTCATCAGGCCGGCAATGGCGTCTGCCAGTTCCACCTGCCCGTTTCCGGAGACGCCGGCAATGGCGAAGATCTCTCCTCGGTGTACTTCGAAAGAAACGTTTCTGACTACTTCAAAATGATCCTGATTGTGTACGCTTACATTCTCAACCTTAAGAATCGTCTCGCCGAAGCGGGGCGCGCTTTTTTCTACATTGAAGGAAACTTCGCGGCCGACCATCAGATTGGCCATCCGTTTCGTGGAGGTGGAGGCCACGTCCAGAACGTCGATAATCTTTCCGCGGTTCAAAATGGCGCAGCGGTCTGCGACCTGTTTGATCTCTTCCAGTTTATGAGTGATCAGAATAATTGTTTTTCCGCTGTCTCTCAGATTGCGGATAATCTGCAGAAGGAATTCGATCTCCTGAGGAGTGAGAACGGCGGTGGGTTCGTCGAAAATCAGGATCTCCGCCTGGCGGTAAAGCATTTTCAGAATCTCAACTCTCTGCCGGATGGAGACATTTACCTTTTCAATAACCTGCTCCGGATCCACCTCCAGACCGTAGTCTTCAGAAAGTCTGCGGATATCCCGGTTTGCTTTTTTAATATCTACCTGCGGAAAAACGCCGAGGAATTTTTTTACGGGTTCCATTCCCATGATAATGTTTTCCGCAACGGTATAGTTGGACACCAGCTTGAAATGCTGATGAACCATTCCGATATTCAGTTTTGTCGCGTAATTTGGCGATGTAATGCGGACCTTTTCTCCCTTGACAAAGATCTCGCCTTCATCTGGTTCGTACATTCCAAAGAGCATACTCATCAAAGTGGATTTCCCGGCCCCGTTTTCACCCAGAAGCGCGTAGATCTCGCCTTTTTTAATCTGGATGCTTACGTCGTCGTTGGCCACAATGCCGGGAAATCTTTTTGTAATATGCCGCATTTCGATAATATATTCTTCCGACATAGGTAACTCCTGTTCTTGTTAAAAAAAGAAAGGGAATGGACAGAATCACCTCTGGGTGAACCGTCCATCCCCTTAAAAATCAGCGGTTAGTCATTCAGCCCCGGGAAATCCTCAGGAGTGCTGTCTCCTGCACTTGAAGGAGGAACGATTGTTCCGTCTTTCACAAGTGCAAACGCCTCGTCAAGTTTTGAGATTGTGTCGTCGGACATCTGCTGTCTTCCGTCTTCCTTAACAAATCCCGTAGAATCTGTATCAGCCATCAGTGTAATGTTCTGACCGGCAAATGAACCGTCTGTAATTGCGTTGAGCTGTCTTTCCACATTGATGCTCATGCATTTCAGAACAGAGGTAAGGATGATGTTTGCGTCTCCGTTTGCTCCGTCGTCATACTGGTCGACGTCACATCCGATAACTTTGACATTTCCGGCTTCTTTGGCTGCTGTAAACACACCGTTTCCGGAAGCTCCTGCCGCTACAAAGATTACGTCGCAGCCTTCTTTGATCAGCGCTTCGCCGATTACCTTTCCGGTCGCTTCGTCAGAGAAGTTTCCGGTATAGTTTCCGCCGATGTTCTCGTTGTTGTAAACTCCGGCATAGGAGCTGAGCTCTACGCATTCGGCCGTTGTGCCGTATTTTGTATTCGCGTAGTTTACGCCGGCTTCAAATCCGTACTGATAGTTTACGTTGGACGGGAAAGGCTGTCCGTTTACAACTGCCACTTTGTTGCTTGTCGTCTCAAGGGCTGCGGCCATACCTGCGAAGAATCCGCTTTCCTGTTCTGCGAACATCATGGCGTATACATTATCGAGTTCTACAGTAGCTCCTTCCGCGTCTGTCGGATAGCTGTCGACAAGGATGAAGTCCACGTCAGGATTGTCCTGCGCAACCTGTCCGATGCCCGCGCACTGGAAGCCCAGGCATACAACTACGTCGTAGCTCCCGGCAATCTCTGTTATCTTCTCCACAACAGTAGCCGGAACTCCGGTTTCCTCGCGGATCGCGGTAACTTTTGCGTCCGGGTGCTCCTCGATATAAGCGAGAACACCGTTGTAATTATCCTCATTGAAGGAACCGTCGTCCACACCGTTCGGGCTGGATACGATGGCAATGTTGAGCGCCTCAGAGGACTCTTCGGTTTTGGAGCCGCCGTTGTCTGATTTCTCCTCGTTGCTTCCGCATCCTGCGAAAAGCATGGCGGTCATAGCGGCGCAGAGAACTGCGGCCAGAAGTTTCTTTTTCATAAGTATCACTCCTCCTTTTTCTTTACAATAAGCAGCGCTTATAAATCATCTCCTGCTTATTAAGGGGTATTATAGCATTGGACTGTTAATCACGCAACGCGTCCCTTTTCTTTTTTTCAAAAATTTCTTTCAGACTGTTTTCATATGGCGGACGCGCGATGCCGTATTCCGTTATAATCGCTGTGATCAGTCCGGCGGGCGTTACGTCAAATGCCGGATTGTAGCAGGGGATTCCTTCCAGAGCCATCGGTTCCGCATAAAATTTTGTACGGATTTCATCCGGGCTCCTCAGTTCGATTTCAATGTCGTCTCCTGTGGGACAGCTCATATCAATCGTGGATGTGGGCCCCAGCACATAGAACGGAATTTTGTAGTAATCTGCCAGAACAGCAACCACGCTTGTACCGATCTTGTTTGCGGCGTCTCCGTTCGCGGCGATGCGGTCGCATCCGACAAGGCAGGCCTGCACCCATCCGTTTTTCATCACGATGCCGGCCATATTGTCGCAGATCAGCGTTACGTCGATGCCGCCTTTGTACAGTTCGTAGGAAGTAAGGCGGGCGCCCTGAAGAAGCGGCCTTGTCTCATCGGCAAATACATGAAAGTTCATGCCTTTTTCTTTTCCGAGAAAAAGCGGGCCAAGCGCCGTGCCGTATCTGGAGGTCGCCAGCGGGCCTGCGTTGCAGTGCGTGAGGATGCCGTCGCCGTCTTTGAGAAGACTTAAGCCGTATTCCGATATGGCCCGGCACATCTTCATATCCTCTTCCTGAATGCTGCGGCTCTCTTTGAGAAGAGCTTCTTTGATCTGTGCGACCGGTTCGCCGGAGCGGTTCAGAACAGCCTGCTCCATCCGGTTCAGCGCCCAGCTTAAGTTTACGGCGGTAGGTCTGGAAGAATTCAGATAGTCCTTATACGTCCGGAACTCCTTTACAAATTCGTCGTAATCCGACGTACTGATCTGAGACGCCAGAACTGCGATGCCGTATGCGGCACAGATGCCGATCGCCGGAGCGCCTCTCACTTTCAGTTCGAAAATTGCGTCATAGAAGTCTTTTGCTGTTGTAAGTGTGAGATAGTCTGTTGTGTTCGGAAGCTTTGTCTGGTCGATAATTACCACGCTTTTTCCGTCTTCGGCAAGCCGGACATTGTCGATATGGGTCACTGCTTTCAGGTTTGCTGCCTGGTTGTCCATCTCAATCCTCCTTTCATCTTTTTGTAAATTCATTTGATAGAATAATTATACCCTGTTTCCTTCTGTTTGTACACACTGGAAAAAACGGGCTTGCCGGGAAAAGGCGGTTCTTGACAATTCCTGGAATAATAGCTATGATTTTTGAGAATAAGGAGGGTTTTTTTATGTTTGATTTTCTTGTAAATGCGGAAGGCGGCCTTACCGCTGCCGGATATGCGTTATGTATCGGAGCCGGGATCGTGTTATTCGCGGCGGCGATTATTCTTGCCGGCAGAGTTACCGAAAAAAAACGGATGGGAACAAAACAGCTGGTGATGTGCGCGATGACTCTTGCGCTTGCTTTTATTACTTCTTATATAAAGCTGTTCAATATGCCGTGGGGCGGCAGCGTAACGCTTTGCAGCATGCTCTTTATCGTGCTGGCGGCAAACTGGTACGGACCGAAGACGGGGATTCTTGTGGGACTGGTTTACGGAATTCTGCAGTTCATACAGGAGCCGTATGTTCTGTCCTTCTTCCAGGTCTGCTGTGATTACATACTTGCTTTTGCCGCGCTGGGGGTGGCAGGATTTTTCGCGAAGAAAAAACAGGGCCTGATTATCGGATATATTGTCGCTGTACTTGCAAGAGGCGCTTTCCATGCTCTGGGCGGATATCTTTACTGGATGGATTATATGCCGGAGAATTTCCCCCAGTCCCTGAAGAGTCTGTATCCGATTTTGTATAATTACAGTTATCTGATCGTGGAAGCGGTTATCACAGTGATTATTCTGTGCATACCGGCGGTGGCAAAAGGATTGAACCGCGTAAAAAGAACCGCTCTGGATTAAGATGACAGCCGCTCCGGAATTACGGATTTACAACAGCCATGCCGAGTGATAGAATACAGGAAAAAGAAGGCGGCGGGTCTGCCTTTGAAAGGAAATTTAAGATGAAAAAAAGTCTGAGCTTAAAAGAGACATTTTTTGTGGCCAGCATGTTGTTCGGTATGTTTTTCGGAGCGGGAAATCTGATTTTCCCTGTAGCCATGGGACAGCTTGCGGGAAGAAATATGTGGCCGGCGGCAGCCGGCTTTTTGATTACCGGAGTGGGGCTCCCTCTGCTTGGAGTGGCTGCCCTTGGAATCAGCAGAAAGGCCGGACTGCTGGAACTGAGCAGTATGGCGGGCAGAAAGTACGGCGTGTTTTTTACCTGTGCACTCTACCTGACAATCGGGCCTTTTTTTGCAATACCGAGGTGCGCCACCGTATCTTTTGCTGTCGGAATTGAGAGCCTGCTTCCCGGGAAAGAACATACGCTGGCTCTGCCGGCCTTTTCTTTTGTCTTTTTCGGGACTGTATTGTTCTTTTCTCTGAGGCCGGGTCAGATCCTCACCTGGATCGGAAAGGTGCTTAATCCTCTTTTCTTATGCTTCCTTGGAATTCTGCTTATGCGCGCGCTGATTTCCCCGATGGGCGGAATCGGGGGCGGAGCCCCGGAAGGGACATATATTTCACAGCCATTCATCACGGGATTTCTGGAAGGATATAATACAATGGACGCGCTTGCGGGGCTGGCGTTCGGCATTGTGATTGTAAATGCGATCCGGGGCCTGGGAGTGGAGCAGGAAGGAGCGGTCGCAGCCAATACCGTCCGGGCCGGTATCTTCAGCTCGGTTCTGATGGCGGCGATTTACATTCTTGTTACAGTGATGGGCGCGCAGAGCAGGGGGATTTTTCCGGCCGGAGATAACGGAGGAGAGACGCTGGCAAGGATCGCGGAGCATTATTTCGGTCCTGCCGGAGCGCTGATACTGGCCGCAACGGTAACGGTGGCATGTCTGAAAACAGCCGTGGGGCTGATTACAAGCTGCGGAGCTACATTTGAGAAAATGTTCCCCGGTGGCTGGCCCTACCGGGTATGGGCTTCGGTATTCTGCATTCTTTCATTTGTTCTTGCGAATCTCGGACTGGACGCAATTATCCGGTATTCTCAGCCGGTGCTTATGTTTTTGTACCCTCTTGCGGTTACGCTGATTCTGCTGACTTTGTTTGGGAAATTTTTTGAATACGACTGTACCGTTTATCAGTGGGTGACAGCATTTACCGCCGTGGCTGCCGTATCGGATTTCCTCAACGCGCTGCCGGAAGAGGCGGCTGCCGTTCTGCATGTGAACCGGATTGCGGAGATGACGGCGGGACTTCTGCCGTTTTCCGGACAGGGATTCGGGTGGGTATGTCCCGCTCTGCTGGGCCTGGCCGTGGGGCTGATTGTAAGAAACGGAAAAGAGCGGAGAAGAAAGTAAGTACGGGAGGAGGCTGTACCGGTGAATGAACAGATTTTTTCCATTGCGGCGGTCTGCCTGATCGCGGCTGCAGCTGCCTGTTGGTCATCTGTAAAAAAGAAAAGGCTTAAGCGGCAGAGGGTGCGTGAAAAATACGGGACAATACCGAAAATGGGCGACTGGGATAAAGGGGAGCAGGTAAAAAATTTTTACGGGCGTATGAAAGAAAAAGAGCCCGGTGACTGGGTGGACGATATTACGTGGGGCGATCTGTCCATGAATCTGATTTTTCAGAGAATAAACGCGTGCGATACGTCCGCGGGCGAGGAGATTTTATACTGGCGTCTGCGTAAAAACAGCCTGGCGCCCGGCGAAGCGGAAGAACTGGAACAGAGAATCCGTGTATTCGCCGACAATGAAGATGAAAGAGAAAGCGTGGAAAAGCTTCTTTGCAGGATCGGGAAAAATAACTCGTCTTATTATATACCTGCTTATATGGATGCGGTGGAAGAGTATAAAATCGGTTTCCAGTGGCTGTTTCGGGGACTTCAGGCGCTTTTGGCCGCCTGCGCGCTTCTGGCGCTGCTTCTGACTGACAGCCGTTTCGCGTTTGCCATGCTTGGTGTCGCGGCTGTAAATTTGTTGATTTATACCGTTTTCAAGCTGAAGTTTGAGATCGAGATCGGGATGTCCGGCACAGCGGTAAGTATGCTGGAATGGGGGCGGGAGATTGCGGACCGCCGGGAAATCCGGAAACTGTATCCGGAGCTGAAAAAAGACATTGCCTGCTTCAGGGATGTCATGCGGGGCTCCCGCTTCCTTCAGGCAAACAAAGTGTCTATGGACACAGGCGACCTGACCGGGCTGATTTTTGACTATATGCTGGGCATAACGTTGTGCAGACTTACTTCATATAATAAAATGATCGGCAGGATGAGCAGAAAGTCTAAAGAATATATGGAAATTTACCGTAAGATCGGCGAGCTGGACGCGGCTGTCAGTATCGCTTCTTTCCGGGCAAGTCTGCCGGTCTGGTGTGAACCTGAGTTTACGGCGGAAAAACAGATTTACATGGAAGAAATCGCTCATCCGCTGATTAAAAATCCTGTGGGCAATACACTGGATCTGAAGAGAAGCTGTCTGATTACAGGATCCAATGCCTCCGGAAAATCTACGTTTATCAAAGCAGTGGCTGTAAATGCCATTCTGGCGCAGAGTATTCATACCTGTGAGGCGAGGAAGTTTGTTATGCCCCGGTCAAGAGTCATTACGTCTATGGCAGTGAAGGACGACATTATGGAAGGGGAAAGTTATTTTATCCGGGAGATACGATATCTGCGCAGAATTTTGGACAGCCTGGACGGGGAAAAGACGACACTGTGCGCCATTGATGAAATTCTGAGAGGAACGAATACAGGAGAACGAATACGGGCTTCCCGGGCGATCCTGGAGTATCTCAGAGACCGGAACTGTATCGCTTTTGTGGCGACCCACGACAGAGAACTGACGGAATTGCTGAAAGAAGATTATGACAATTATCATTTCAGCGAGGAGATGGGAGAAGAGGATATTTGTTTTACATACAAGATTCTTCCCGGACCGGCAACTTCGCATAACGCCATAAAACTGCTGAAATTTGCGGGATTCCCGCAGGAGATTATTGAGGCGTCCGGAGAAGATGCCTGAGAAAGCGCGTTTTGGCAGAGAAAGGAGAATGCAGTATGCGCAGAGAAATTGAAAATAAAATGAAGGAGACGGCGGATTTTATATTCTGCCATCCGGAGCTGTCGCTGCAGGAAAGAGAATCTTCCGCAAAACTTGCGCTGTTTCTGGAAAGCGAGGGATTTCGTATACGGTGGAATCTGGCCGGATTTGAAACGGCTTTTTGCGCGGAATGGGGAAGCGGCAAACCTGTAATCGGATTTCTCGCGGAGTATGACGCTTTGCCGGGACTGGGACAGAAAGCGGACAGCTTCTGCGCGCCCACGGGCGGTCCGGGCCACGGATGCGGCCATAATCTTCTCGGAAGCGCCTGCGCCGGAGCGGCCTGTGCTCTGAAGGACGTGATGGAAGAGGAGGGACTTTCCGGAACGGTTCGGGTGTACGGATGCCCGGCGGAAGAGATTGTGGTGGGAAAGATCCGTATGAACCAGGAAGGAATCTTCGATGATCTGTCGGCGGCGGTTACCTGGCATCCTTTTGACAGAAACCGGGTCAGCTATGACATCTGGCAGGCTCAGGACATCAAAAACTACAGATTTTACGGAACTGCGGCTCATGCTTCAAAACATCCGGAGGCAGGGCGAAGCGCGCTGGACGCGGCGGAACTGATGAATGTAGGTGTAAATTACTTAAGAGAACATGTGACAGACGATGTGCGGATGCATTATACATATACAAATACGGACGGCCCGGCGAATATCGTGCCGGCTTATGCGTCTACCAATTATTTTATCCGTTCCAATAAGTGGGAGCGGACAGAAGACGCTTCAGAGCGTGTGGATAACTGCGCCCGGGGCGCGGCGCTTATGACCGGCACCCGTGTTGAGATCGAGCGGGTGACCTGCAATAAAGAAATGAAGGTTAATCGTACTCTGGCCGAAATCTTTTACGGGGAAATGCAGAAAATTCCCGCGCCTTCCTACACGGAGCAAGAAATGCAGTTTGCGGAAGAGATAACAAAGTCGGCGGAACTGGAAAATGACGGTGCATATTTTAAAGGGCTGGAACCCCTGGAAGATAATCCGGTGCCGCTTGCGATCGGAACAGATGTGTCTGATGTCAGCCACACGGTTCCCACGGTTATGCTGAGCGCTGCCTGTATGTGCGCCGGGACGCCGCTTCATCACTGGGCGGCAACCGCCCAGGCCGGGATGAGCATCGGACAGAAAGGAATGTTCTATGCCACGGAGTGTATGGCGGCAGGAGCTCTCCGTCTGATACGGGAACCGGAACTTCTGGAGCGGGCATGGAAAGAAATGTAAGACGGAAGATGCTGCCGGTTTGGATCCGGATAAAGGTTTGCAGCGGAAAAAAAGAACCGGATTTTTGAAGAGAATGGCAGCAGGAGGAAATTAAAGATGGAAAAGAGAATTATACTGGGCTCCGCTTCGCCCCGCAGGAGAGAACTGCTCTCTCAGATCGGGGTTGAATTTGAAGTGAGGGTCAGCGGGAAAGAAGAGATATATAAAAGTACAGATCCGGAAGATATTGTAAAGGAACTGGCTCTGATGAAGGCAGAAAATGTGGCATCGGAGTTGGAGAAAGCGGAGAAAAAAGATCTGGCGGTGCTCGGGGCGGATACGATTGTTGTGTCCGGCGGAAAGATTCTGGGCAAACCGGCGGATGAGGAAGAGGCCCGGCGGATGATCACGGAGCTTCAGGGAACTGTTCATCAGGTTTATACAGGAACCGCAATTCTTGTGTACGGCCATGAGGGAAGCCGGCATGTGATCAATCATGCTGTGGAGACAAAGGTTATGGTACACAGCATGACGCCGGAAGAGATCGGGGCATATATTGCCACAGGAGAACCTATGGATAAGGCCGGGGCTTATGGAATTCAGGGCAGATTCGCGGCCTATATTGATGGGATTGAAGGCGATTACTATAATGTAGTGGGACTGCCGGTATCGTATATTTATCAGGAACTGAAGAAATTCGGATTTATTGAAGAAAACTCCTGTCAGTGAAAAAGTGATTCGCCGTTTTCTTTCAGCCACTTTTTCCATTTCTTATAATCCGGCATCACGGATTCGACAATGGCATAAAAATTTTTTGAATGGTTCATTTCTTTCCGGTGGGCAAGCTCATGTACGACAACATAGTCCAGCACTTCCGGAGGCGCGAAGATGAGCCTCCAGTTGAAATTGAGATTTCCTTTGCCGCTGCAGCTTCCCCAGCGGGTTTTCTGCTCGCGGATAGCAATCCGGCCGTAGGTGACTCCCATAATCCGGGCATACCAGACGGTCTTTTGCGTGAAAATATCCCGGGCAAGTTCTATGAAGCGTTTCCGTTCCGGTTCCGTGAATTCCCGGCGGGGGCGGGCGGCAGCCTGTCCGGCAGATTCCAGATGAGCGGTTATCCATTGTTCTTTTTCAGAGAGAAAGTTCTCTATCAGGGAGCGGGGGCATCCGTACGGTGCGCGGACTTGGACCCGGCCGTCCCGGGTGATCTGTATAGCGATTGATTTGCGCCGGCTGAATAATATATCATAAGAAAAAGAGTGTGACATAAGTATACCTCATCAGGGAGAATCTTCTTTGCAGAAACTTCCTGTACATATTTACAAAGCTGTAGAAAAGTATAACACAGGAGCAGAGAAAGGGATATAAGAAATAAAAATCAGAGAG
>CALWKB010000087.1 GCA_944381125.1 uncultured Mediterraneibacter sp.
GATTGCCGATCTCCTCCCGGCTGGTGGCGGCGGAATCAATGTAAAACGAGTCGGTCAGGCCATTCTGATCGACCATGTATTGGAAAACATACTGGGCCATAGTGCTGCGGCAGATATTGCCGTGGCAAATGAAAAGTATTTTTATCATCTTTTTATATCTCCATTTAAGTCTTATATTTCTTCTCAAACGCTTGATATTGGTGTGCTTCCCGTCAAGTAGACAATTAAAAAAACAAAAAGTTTTTCCTGCCCGATTGATATCGGGCAGTTTTTTATGCTGCGTCCAACAGTTTCATTTTATGATATTCTAAAGGAGTCAGAACTCCCAGGTTTCTCTGTACGCGTTTGGTTGTGTAATAGTCAAGATATTTTTCAATCGCCTGTATAAGATCATCTTTTGTTCTAAACTTTCTGGTATAGTACATTTCCCGCTTCATAACACCCCAGAAACCTTCCATAGGACCGTTATCGATACAATGGGCTACCCTGGACATACTTTGTTTCATTCCTGCATTTATAATCTTCTGACGGAATTCCTTTGATGTGTACTGATATCCCCGATCAGAATGGAAAATCGGCGTTGCTCCGGGATTCTCTGAAAGAGCTTTGTCAAAGGTACGGAATACAAGCGGATTATCATTATGATCGCTATAAACATAAGCAACTGGTCGTCTGTCACATAAATCTAGTATCACGCTTAGATAGATCTTCCCTTTTGCTTTATCCTCACCTGTTCCATATTTAAACTCGCTGACATCCGTAACCCACTTCTCGTTTAATGCATCTGCATGAAATTCCCTGTTTAACACGTTCTCTGCTATGTAGGCCGGATCAGAAGCAGGCTTGGTACAGCAGTTATACCGGTGCTTTATTATTGATTGGATTTTCTTTTTCCGGCAGATTCGGAGAATACGTTTATCATTGACATTGATGTTGTAATCATGTTCCAGAGTGTCACGAATACGTCTGTAACCCATGTCCGGATGCTCATCATGGATCTTTTCTATCTCTTTTGCTATATGCTCATTCAGGGCGTCGTTTTCATTGTCCTGCCGGTTCTTCCATTTGTAATAGGAAGCTCTGGCAATGTGGCCGAGTTTACACAGACGGCTGACAGGGTAATCCGGATGTTCCTCTGTAAGTTCCTTTATCGCAATATAAATATCCAGATGTCGTGTGGATTTCAGTGTCACCTCCTCTCGATGGCATCGAGTTTTTTTAAGAAGTCGATTTCCATCTGTTGCTGTTTAGCTCGAGCTTTAAGCAATCTGTTTTCTATCTGGAGCTTTTCCAGTTCTGTAAGTCCTTTCATTGGTTTGTTTCGTCCGCGACGGTCATACAAGCCTTCAATCCCCTGTGACTCATATTTTTTTACCCAAGAATAAACCTGCCCATAAGAACAATGAAATTCCTTTGCCGTAAGCCCGTAATTGTTGGCATTGGCAGTACAGTGCTCTACAATATCAATTCTTTCATCCAACGTTGTCTTTCTGCCTTTATTATTTTTAACCATGAGATATTCTCCTTTCGGGCGCGATTCAGTCAAATCCTCATGATTATTATACATCTTAACCCAGCAGCTGATAGTACTGGGAGCTAAAATCCCATGTTTTTTTGCAAGAGATTGTTGGGAGATTCCGCCAGCAAGATACTCCTTTACAACCATCAGTTTGAAATCAGCGGAATAATTGCAGAGATCACTGTTATGCTGCTCAAGACCTTCTTCTCCATACGCATCAAAAGCATGCCACCAGTGCCTTATGATGCTTGCCTCAATACCATAGATCTTTCCTAACTTCCAGAAGGATACTCCCTTCTCCTTATGTTCCTGCAATACCTTTAACTTAAAGTCCTTTGTGTACTTCTTTCTAGACATAATAATACTCCTCATATGATAGATTTTGAATATTTCCAATGTCTACCATATGGGGAGCATATCATTTTTCAAGGAATTTTCGGCTTCCCAGTTACGTTCCTGGGCGGATTCGAACCGCCGGCCTTCCGCTTAGGAGGCGGACGCTCTATCCTGCTGAGCTACAGAAACTTATTTTTAAATCGTGCCCCTCTTCCGGACACGACTATAAATATAACATATTTTCGGTTTTTTCTCAACTGTTTTTTAAAAGTTGATATACCCCTGCAGCCATATCGTCCCTTTAAATCTCCGTCCGATTTCCGGCTCTCCCATCACGGAATCCGCAGGCACGCACACGTCAAACTGCAGTTCATTTACATTCAATTTCATCTGATACAGCTTTACTCCTGTAGCGGAATTAATCCGTTCCCTCACCGCCAGAATCTCTCCCATAATAGAATACAAATCGCATTCTACGCCATACGGCATAAAGTAAGTATCCACAATAGTGAATACATCTTCATTTGCCAGACGGCGGGAAACTTTCGAATATGTGTCTATATCGTCCAGAGTCAGAGTTTCTATCGCGCTCTGGTCGCCGTTCCTTGCGGCGCTGAGAAGCATTTTCCTGTTGTCCGACGCCGCCTGCTCATCTTTCAGCTGACGCTCGTTTTTTACTACCGGCAGCAGAATTGTTCCTGACAATGCAAGACCTGAAAAAGTAACAGATGTGGTCAGCCCTGCCGTAAATCCTGCCTGCTGTTCCCTCATATACTCGATACCGTTCTGAAGGGTAAAAATCAGGCTGATTCCGATCTTTGAATCTTCGCACATTCCGACATACTGTTCTTTTTCTATTTTTCTCTCTACGACAATATCTGCAAAAGTCGTAATTCCGCTCCCCTCAAAGTACGGAAAATAATACGCCTCTTCAAATTCATCCTGTTCGTTAAGTTCCCCGCACAATGTAATTCCGACGCACTGTCCGTATTCTTTCTGATATTCACAGAAGTCTTCCTCCGGTCTGTAGGAAACAATCGTCTGATGGGTATAATTGTTTTTTACATCATTCAGAAGTTGAAGTAAATCTTTTCTTGTATGAATATTGTCAAATCCGATTGCTTTTAAATACTGATGCATTTCACTCCTGTTTTCTGTCCGAAGAGGATGTTCAGGACTTGCTGGCAAATTCTGAACATCCTCTTTCATATTTTTTTAATTTATTTAACAGATATCTTTATTTCTTTTTTGGTGTGATTACTTCGTTTCCGCCCATATACGGCCGAAGCACTTCCGGTATTTTTACAGAACCGTCTTCCTGAAGATTATTTTCAAGGAAAGCGATAAGCATTCTCGGCGGAGCAACTACCGTATTATTTAATGTATGTGCGAAATAATTTCCGTTTTCGCCTTTTACGCGGATTCCCAGTCGTCTTGCCTGTGCGTCGCCGAGATTTGAACAGCTTCCGACTTCAAAATATTTTTTCTGTCTCGGAGACCATGCTTCCACGTCTACGGATTTTACTTTCAGATCCGCGAGATCGCCTGAACAGCACTCCAGTGTTCTCACCGGGATGTCCATGGAACGGAAAAGATCCACTGTATTTTTCCAGAGTTTTTCGTACCAGTCCATGCTTTCTTCCGGCTTGCAGACAACGATCATTTCCTGTTTTTCAAACTGATGTATACGGTACACTCCTCTTTCCTCAATGCCGTGCGCTCCCTTTTCTTTTCTGAAACACGGTGAATAGCTGGTAAGTGTCTGCGGCAGCTGATCCTCTGTAAGAAGTGTATTGATAAATTTGCCGATCATGGAATGTTCGCTTGTACCGATCAGATACAGGTCTTCGCCCTCTATTTTGTACATCATGGCATCCATTTCCGCAAAGCTCATTACGCCGGTCACCACGTTGCTCCGGATCATAAACGGCGGCACGCAGTAAGTGAACCCTCTGTTAATCATAAAGTCTCTTGCGTAAGCTATCACGGCGGAATGCAGGCGCGCTATATCTCCCATAAGATAATAGAATCCGTTTCCTGCTACCTTTCTGGCGCTCTCCAGATCAATGCCGTCAAATGCTTCCATAATTTCCGTGTGGTACGGAATTTCAAATTCCGGAACAACCGGTTCTCCGAAGCGCTCCAGCTCTACATTTTCACTGTCATCTTTTCCGATGGGAACAGAAGGATCAATTATATTCGGTATTGTCATCATGATCTTTCTGATTTTTTCTTCTACTTCTTTTTCTTCTTCCGACAGTGAATCTATTCTTCCGGCGCTTTCCGCTACTTTCTTTTTCAGTGCTTCCGCTTCTTCAAATTTTTTCTGCGCCATCATAGCTCCGATCTGTTTGGAGGCTTTGTTTTTCTCTGCCCTGAGAGATTCAACTTCCTGTTTAATTTCTCTGTTTCTCTGATCAAGCGCAATTACTTCATCGACAAGAGGAAGCTTTTCATCCTGAAATTTATTTTTTATATTCTGTTTTACAATATCCGGGTTGTTTCTTAAAAATTTAATATCCAGCATTATTTTTTCCTCACATTCCTTTTTTTAAATCATATTCTTCCTGATAAATTGCCTTTTCAAGACATTGTCTTTCTTCTTCAGCAAGTTCTATATAACTTTCGCCATTGATTATTTCTTTTATATACGTATAACAGCCTTCTCTGCTGTGCATGGCGTTAAATATCCAGCCGTTATCATTTTCGTCAAGCATGGCAAGAGCAAAGCTGAGATCTCCGCCCATTTCATGAAACGCGTCGTATTTCACAATTCCTACTTTCTGATAATGGCCTTCCATTTTTTTGTAAATATGGTTAATCTCGTCTCTGTTGTCTTCAGCCAGACGCGCTACTCTGTCCAGCTCTTCAAATCTTGCGAAAATACTCTTTTCAAGATTTTTACCATTTTTTCCCCTCATGAATGTTGCATAACTTCTCTGCAGTTTTCTGTATCTTTCATTAAGAAGTACGTAAAGTACAAATAAAACTGCAATCAGTACAAATACAACTACGAATAAATAAAACGGATCAACACCCAGCATTTCCAGTATTCCGTTCATTTTGTATTCATCTCCTTCTTATTTTTTCTCCCGCTCTGTTTCATTTCTGCTGTTTTATTCTCTCCTTTTTACAGTTTCCGGTTCGGATCAATCAGCATGTATTGACATAATAAGGTCATATATTCTTTCAAGTTCCTGATCAGAATAATATTCTATCTCTATTTTGCCTTTTCCATTCGCTTTTGGATTAACGCTTACCTTTGTTCCGATAATGCTTTTCATATGTTCTTCAAGGTTTTCATACACGAACGTATGTTCTTGTTTCTGCTTTTTTACTTCTTTTTTTGGATTTTTCAGTATTTTAACGAGTTTTTCTGTCTCTCTCACACTGAGTTTCTCGTCAAAAATGCGATTTGCGATCTGAAACTGCTGTTCTTCATCGTCGATGGCAAGGAGCGCCCTGGCATGTCCTGTACTTATCATGTCATCGACAATCATCTGCTGTACCCTTGGACTTAATTTCAAAAGTCTCATAGAGTTTGTCACGGCAGTCCTGCTTTTAGATACTCTTTCCGCCACTTCATCCT
>CALWKB010000088.1 GCA_944381125.1 uncultured Mediterraneibacter sp.
CTTTGTAAAGCTACAGTCAGTATATAAAACAGCGGGCGGCGCTGTCAATAGACATTCCGTTCATCAGCTGTGCGGAAAGGAAGAAGACGCCGGGTTGGAAGAAATTTATTATTGACTTATGTTTATAATGAGATATACTGAAAGCAGAACTGCATGTACAGGAGGAAGGAGGAGAGGATCATGGCCAGACCGCAGAAACAGAGATGCATCTGTTCTATTCCGGAGGTTTCGGGGTTTTACCCGCAGGGCTGCGAGCCGTCCGGCAGTATTAACCTTACATATGATGAATATGAAGTGATACGTCTGCTGGATTATAAACAGATGACCCAGGAGCAGTGCGCCGGAAGGATGGGCATCTCCCGCCCTACTGTAACGCGGATATATGACGAAGCCCGCCGTAAAATCGCAGACATGCTCTCGAACGGGAAAAACCTGACGATTGGCGGCGGAGATGTTTTCGTATGTCCGGCAGTGCGGCCCGAATGCGCGAATGAAGAACATTGCTGCCATAAAAATGAAAAACTGGCAAGGGGCTGGCGGAAAGAAAAAGAAACAGTTGTTGCAGGCGGCAGATAATGCGCCGGATTTGAAGAAAGGAGACATGAAAAAAGATGAAAGTACTTATCATCGGCGGTGTGGCAGCCGGAACCAAAGCTGCGGCAAAATTAAAGAGAGAAGACAGAAGCATAGAAGTGACAGTAATTACGAAGGACAAAGATATCTCATACGCGGGATGCGGCCTTCCTTATTATGTAGGCGGCCTTATCGAAAGCAGAGATGAACTGATCGTAAATACGCCGCAGAAATATTCCGGGCTCACAGGTGTGGAAGTGCGTACCGGAAAAGAAGCTGTGGCTCTTGATGCGGACAAAAAAGAGGTGACGGTTAAAGATACGGCAACCGGAGAAACAGAAGTCTGTTCCTATGACAAACTGGTGCTCGCCGTCGGCGCTTCACCGGCAGAGCTGCCGATTGAGGGCAGAGATCTTCCCGGCGTTTTCCGGATGCGGACACCGGACGATGCGGAGGGCATCCGCGCATACGCAGAGGCGAATAATGTAAAAAAAGCAGTCGTGATCGGAGCCGGATTCATCGGGCTTGAGGCGGCGGAGAATCTGAAAGCAAAAGGAATGAACGTAACGGTTATTGATTTCGCGTCTCAGATTCTTCCCAATATTCTCGACCCGGAGATGGCCGCATATGCCAAAAAGCATCTGCTTGGCCAGGGAATCCGCATAATTACAGGAACAAGCGCGGAATGCGTGCTCGGGACGGAAAAGGTAACCGGAGTAAAGACTTCCGCGGGGACGCTGCCCTGCGAGATGCTTATTATGGCGGCGGGAATCCGCCCGAACACCGGATTCCTTCAGGACACGGGACTTGAGATGTTTAAGGGTACGATAATTACGGACGATCAGATGAAAACAAACCTGGAGGATGTATATGCGGCCGGCGACTGCGTGATGGTGAAAAACCGGATCACGGGAAAAAGTCAGTGGTCGCCCATGGGGTCTTCGGCAAATCTGGAGGCGCGGACGCTTGCGCAGGTAATTGCGGGCGTTCATAAAAAATATCCGGGAGTACTCGGAACCGGAGTAGTAAAACTTCCGGGACTTAACATCGGCCGCACCGGACTTACAGAAGAGCAGGCAAAAGAGGCCGGATATGATGTAGTTACCGCTCTGGTGCCGACGGATGACAAGGCGCACTATTATCCGGACGCCGCGTTTTTTATTACAAAGCTGATTGCCGACCGCTCTACAGGAAAACTGCTGGGCGTTCAGGTATTCGGACCGGGCGAAGTAGATAAAATGGTAGATATTGCCGTTATGGGCATTAATATGGGCGCAACGCTGGCCGATTACGAAAATGCGGATTTCGCGTACGCGCCTCCCTTCTCCACGGCGATCCATCCGTTTGTACAGGCGGTTTATGTGCTGATGAATAAGATAGACGGAACGCTTGTAAGCATGACCCCGGCAGAATACGCAGCCGGAGCGGCAAAGGATTATAAAGTTGTGGACGTGGCTCCGGAGCCGTCGATCCGCGGAGCATTTTATGTGAATCTTGCCCAGGCGGACGGAGAGATTGAAGGTCTGGACAAGGACGAAAAACTGCTGCTTGTCTGCGCAAAAGGAAAACGGGCTTATTTCCTGCAGAACCGTATGCGCTATTATGGATATAAAAATACAGTTGTGCTGGAAGGAGCGACGTTCTTTAACGATGTAAAAGTGAAGAATGCGGACGCGGCGGTTTCCAAAGAAGAAGAGACACGTGTGAAGGCTCTGGGCTTCCTGAAAGATAAGAGAACCCCGGATAAATTCAACGGCCGTGTTATCACAAGAAACGGAAAGATTACGGCGGACGAGGCAAGAGTAATCGCAGAGGCGGCGGAAAAGTTCGGAAGCGGAGAAGTGACCATGACTTCCCGTCTGACAATGGAAATTCAGGGCGTGCCGTTTGATTCTATCGAGCCGCTGAGAGAATATCTGATGCAGGCAGGGCTTGAAACAGGCGGCACAGGTTCAAAAGTGCGTCCGGTTGTATCCTGTAAAGGAACTACATGCCAGTACGGACTGATTGACACCTTTGCTCTGTCGGAAGAGATTCATGAACGGTTCTATCACGGATACAGAGAAGTTAAGCTTCCTCACAAATTTAAAATCGCGGTCGGCGGCTGCCCGAACAACTGCGTGAAACCGGATCTGAACGATCTGGGAATCATCGGCCAGAGAGTGCCTCAGATCGACCTGGAAAAATGCCGCGGCTGTAAAGTGTGCCAGATCGAGAACA
>CALWKB010000089.1 GCA_944381125.1 uncultured Mediterraneibacter sp.
ATTTCACCTTGGCGCTGATGTGAAGCTTCTGTCCCGGCTGAACCTTTCCGGTCAGATCCTGCATCGGGCCTGACGTTGTATCTTCTTTATCATATACAAGAAGACTGCTCTCTCCGGAAGCCTTGTCTTCAGAAGTAACTTCCATTTTGGCCGGTTTATTGAACGTTCTCAGCTCCCAGCCTTCCGTTCCGTTCTCGAATCCGCCGTTTACGATCAGTTCTTCCATCTCAGCTTCTTTTGTCTCAGCCTCTTTCACCCCGGAAGCAGGCGCGGAATCCTGCTGTACGGAAACTGCGTACGCCGCCGCTGCCGCCGCGTCTTCTGCGGCGTCCGACTCTTTGTTCAGATACGGAGCCTTCTCATCGCCGTTATAGAAATCATCTGAAACAACAATGCTCTTCGTCTCCTGTCCGCTTACCGGGATGTCCATTGTCGAATCGATCGAGAATACCGGCCAGTCGTTTTCCCATGTAACTTTTGCAAGCATGGGAATACGTCCTACTGCGCCGTGATCCTGGAACAGAGGCGCGTACCACTCGCCGTCCGCGGTCTCTACGATACCGCCCTGGGCAACTCCCGCGCTGTCCATCTGGCCGTCTACTTCGATTCCCGTATCCAGCACAAGCCTGCTCTCCCATCCCTCTGTGAGGGAATCGGAGCGCCAGCAGATCTCCTGGCGCTGACCGCCGTCCGGCCACTGAATCATGAAGATATAGTATTTGCCGTTGATCTTATATGCGTGGGCGCCTTCCGCGTTAAGGTTAATATTCTCTCCGTAGTTCGCGTTCTCGATGATCGTCTGATCCAGACCGCCCTCTTTGTACGTGATATTTCCTTCCGCGTCTTCCTGCAGCTCTCTTACATGAACAGAGCCTGCGCCTGTAAACATATAGATATGTGTTCCGTCGTCCTGCTCGTCGAAAAGCAGGGAAAGATCATGATTGTATCCGTCGAGTTCTGATCTCTTCCACGTTCCGTTTTCAATGTCCGTGGTTGAAAATACATATGTCTTTCCTGTTGTCTGGCTTGCCGCCGCCACATAGAATTTGCCGTCATAGTAGCGGATGCTTGCCGCCCACGTTCCGTTGCCGTACGCGTTCTTTCCATTCCGGAGAGACAGTTCGTCTCTGTCGTCCAGAATGTCGTAGCAGTAATTTACAATTTCCCAGTTTACCAGGTCTTTCGATTTCATAATCGGCATACCCGGCGAAAGATGCATGGTTGTACTTACCATGTAGTAATTGTCCTCCACCCGGATCACATCCAGGTCAGGCACATCCGAGTAGATCACAGGATTGGTAAACGTACCGTCCCCGTTGTCGGATGAGGTGCTTCCCGCCGCCTGTACCGGCACCGGCAGCAGACATGCCGCAAGGGCAATCGCGGCTGCTGATTTCAGGAACCGGCGGAAGCGTTTTTTCACTTCACCTTTTTTCATAAAACCTTTCTCCTTTCAATATTTTCGGATTTTTTCAAATCCTTCCTCTTTTTTCTTCTGACTTTATGCGCCTCCTTTTTATTTTGTCTTCTTTGAGTATTATATCACAGTACAGCTGAAACCGTCTTTATATAAATTTCAGATCATTTTACAATATTCTTATATTCCCGGCGTCCAGCGTGCACAATACTCCTTATTCACCGCTCCTGTCCGGGAGCTCTTTCAGAATCTTCTTTGCGCTCTGAAAATACTCGATCATCTGATCCGATACAGTGCATTCTATATCAAGATAATAGTAAATAAACGTACCTTCCTTACGCGCTTTTACAATTCCGGCGTCTTTCAGTATCTGAATATGATGAGACGTCACCGAACGCGACAGATTCGCCATCCGGGCCAGCTCCGCAGCTCTCAGGCCGTTGCTGTGCATTATCAGAATCTGACACAGATCCTGCCTCGAATCATTGCCCAGAGCATAAAGCGCCCTGCGGCATTTTTCAAATCTTTTCTTATGTTCTTCCAATTCTTTCTCTGTTACCATATATCCCCCAGTTTTCCCAAAAAACATTATTTTCCATTATAACATAATATTACATTCTTCCGCCTATCCGTCCGAAAAATCAGGAGGTATATGATCCTCCGGAACCACTCTCCCGGACACGCGAAAACCGCGGGCTGTTTTGTTATACAAAAACAGCTCCGCGGTTTCGGTTCACTCTGCTTTCAATCTGTCCGGCAGTCCCGTAATCTTTTACAGGTCAAACCGTATTTTCATATATGAGCGGATCTCTTCCACGCATTTCGCGAATCCAAGTTTCGCGCTGTTCAGGCTGAGATCATAGTTTCTCGCGTCCGCCCATTTATGGCCCGTATGATATTCATAGAAATCCGCCCGGTACCGGTCGGTTTTTTCGATGTATTTCTGCATCTCCTTTTCCGTCATACTGTGGCGCTCCATCGCCCTGTCGAGGCAGAATTTCCTGTCCGCATGGATGAAGACGCTGACCACATTCGGATAATCCTTCAGGACATAATCGGCGCATCTTCCGACGATTACACATGTTTCTTTCGACGCCAGTTCCTTGATTATCTTCGCCTGATAGTTAAAAAGGTTGTCGTCTGACACAAAGTCTCTGTCCTCCGGCGGAAGGAGCTGACCCTCATATGGCCTGTTCAGAATCCGGAACCAGCCGGCCTTCCGTATTTTTTCATCGGACATTCCGAAGAGTCTCTCATTAATCCCGCTGTCCTCAGAAGCCATGCGGAGAATCTCTCTGCTGTAGCAGTTTACTCCAAGTTCCTGCGCGAGCATTGCTCCTATCGTCTTCCCTCCGCTTCCGTACTGTCTTGAAATGGTAATTACAATATTCTTCATAGCCGTTTCCCCCTATTCACCGAGATAAGCTTTCTTAATGGAGTCATCCTCCAGCAGATCTTTTGCGTTTCCTTCAAGGGTAATATTTCCTGTTTCCAGAACGTATGCTCTGTCCGCAATTGAAAGCGCTTTCTTTGCGTTCTGCTCTACCAGAAGCACTGTAGTGCCGCTCTCGCTTACGGAACGGATTATGTCAAATATCTCATTTACAAGGATGGGCGACAGACCCATGGACGGCTCATCCATCAGGATGATTCCGGGTCTTGACATCAGCGCTCTTCCCATTGCCAGCATCTGCTGCTCGCCGCCGCTTAAAGTTCCGGCCATCTGATTCTTTCTCTCTTCCAGACGGGGGAATCTCTTATACACATTTTTGAGGCTTTCCTCAATCTCTGACTTGTCCGATCTTGTATAGGCGCCCATTTTCAGGTTTTCGTATACGCTCAGTTCCGCGAATACACGGCGTCCCTCCGGAACATGCGCCATACCCATAGATACAATTTTATGAGCCGGAGTCTTCGTAATATCTTTGCCCTGAAAGATTACACTTCCTTTTTTCGGAGAAAGCAGGCCTGTAACTGTGTGAAGGA
>CALWKB010000090.1 GCA_944381125.1 uncultured Mediterraneibacter sp.
AAGGAGGTTTTATAAATGCGGCAAACACACATCAGAAAAAATATTATTATTTCCGCGATGGCGGGAATGATGGTGATTCCGGGGAGAGCGGTTACAGTCCTGGCTGCGGAGAACACAGAAAGCGAGCAGCCGTTTGTACGGGCCGCTGGAATCGAATCGGCGCTGGAAAAGTGTTATGAAACAGATCTGAAAGATAATATCAATCTCTATCTGGTGCCGTCAGACAAGGGCGAGTATTTGAATATAGCGTTCTCTGATACAGATGATTTTACCTATATCAGAAGTGCGCCGGACGAAAACAGCGACTGGACGGGCAAGCTGTACAGCGACTCGACGGCTCAGGTGCTGGAATATCTGGACGGATGGACGAAGATCCGCTCCGGCTCTGCGGAAGGATATGTTCCGGCTGATACACTGATCACAGGAGCGGATGCCCGGGACGCCGCAGAGGAGTATGAGACGGATACGGCGACTGTTACGGCGTCTGTGCTCAATGTAAGGGCCGGCCGGGGAACGGATACCGAAGTGCTGACGCAGGTGAGAAGCGGGGAGACTTATCTGATCACAGGCGATCCTGAGGATGGCTGGTATCCTGTAGAAGTCGGACAGACTGACGGCTGGGTGTCAGGCAGTTATATTACGGCTGAAGCTTCTTATTCTTATGGGGAGACAAAAGAAGAGGAAGCGGAGCGCGTTGCGGAAGAAAAGGCCCGCGAAGAGGCTGCGAAGAAAGCGGAAAAGGGCCGGGAAGTGATTAATTATGCCTGCCGCTTCATCGGAAACCCATACGTATGGGGCGGGACAAGTCTGACAGACGGAGCGGACTGCTCGGGTTTTGTCCAGTCGGTGTATGCGCATTTCGGCGTCAGCCTTCCCAGAACGACATATGATATGGAGCATTCAGGCTACAGCGTCGGTTATGATGAGGCGCTTCCCGGAGATCTTGTGTTATATGACGGCCATGTGGGTCTGTACATGGGCGACGGAAATATTGTAAATGCAATGAATGAAGAAAAAGGCATTGGCATATGCAGCGCCACATATATGACAATAATAGATGTAAGACGCGTGCTGTAAAATGTCCGGAAGTAAAAAAGAAAATCCTGTACAACAGAAAAATGCGGGATTTTCTTTTTTTGCGCAAAACAGGCGCGGGGGCTGCCGCGCCGCAAAAGAATCTGTCTGCCGCGGACGTATGTTTTGGAGCGGGCGTCCTGCGGCGCCGTGATTTTGAAAATGAGCAAAATGCACAAATTTGTTTTAATTTGTAAAAATGCGTCGAGACGAGAAATTATTAAGTTTTCAACTTATTCACATTTAAATTACCGGAAAATGGGGAAAAACCGTATGATTCAACAGAGTTATCCACATTATCCACATAAAAACATGTGTTTTTGGTGAATTACTTCCGGATGAAAAAAGAACGAACGTTTTGGTGAGTTATGATGAAATTAAGATTTTGTCGAAAAAAAGGGACAAAATTCTTGACTTTTGAGTAGTCAAAAGAAAGAAAAAACATGGAATATTTATCAGAAAATTCAGAAAAAGAAATGTGGATATGCTGGTGATAAATAGAGAAAAGACGGTTGATAATTCAGCAGACAGGGATTATAATAATACCCATTGAACGATATTTATCAATATTGAAGGAGGAAAACAGAAATGGCACAGATTTCTAAAGATACAAAGATTGGCGAACTGCTGAATATTTTCCCGGGATGCGCACCGATTCTGATGGAGATCGGCATGCACTGTCTTGGATGCCCGGCGTCTCAGATGGAGACTCTTGAAGAGGCAGCCATGGTACACGGCATCGACTGTGAGCTTCTTGTAGAAAAGATTAATGCGGCAATGAACGCTGCGGAGAAATAAGAAAACGTCAAAAAACGGCGGGGTCAGTTCCGACTCCGCCGTTTTTTGCTGTTTTCTTATTCATCAGATAAAACAATACGTCGCGCTGCGCCTAAAGTTCAGACAGCTTCTGCACGGCATTTGCTGAAATAACGGTTTCGCAATGTTCTTCAAGGAAAGCGAGAACCGCCGGGCTGGCCTTTTCCGGAGCGCCGTATTCGGAAAGCATATTGCAGGCTCTGTTGAATTCTCCGGCGGAGTGGTCCGACGGGGCAAGGGCGAGAATAAACATTCCGTTTTCGCGGTCTTTATACAGTGTATTGGCGCCATGGTATCCGGGGGCAAGAATGTGGGAAGCCTGAATCACGCCGTCCAGCGTCTCGAAAGAGAAAAGCCGGACAGAGAAAGCAGAGGGCTCCGGTGCGGCAGGTTCCTGCGGAGCCGATACGCCGGCGGCGGCTTCTTTTACTTTATTCAGCAGATTAAGAAGCTCGTCGGCCCCCTGAAGTTTTTCCAGAGCGTCAGTGTTCACTGTATCTGTATCACCTGCCGGTGTAAATTTTGAAAAACGTGTATCCAGTTCTTCCGGATCTTCTACCTTTGTAATAATGAGGACAATTGAATCCGACGAAGAAGGGATCGCCTCGATCATCAGAGGAATATTTTCCGCCTCGAATCCAAAGTCAAAAGATGCCTGCTGCATCATATCGCGAAATAAAGATTTCGCTTTCTCGGTACCATAGGCCAGTTCGCTCAGCTTTAAATGGCGCGCTGCCAGATCAGCATGTGTCAACGTACAACGAATCTGATTTTCATTCAGTTTTTCAATTTTCATATGATCACATCCTTATCATATAAAATATATTCCTGCCGAAACGCATATGTTCGGCAAGGTATATCTTTTCTACCATAGTATAAACAAAAAATCAGAGTATGTAAAGCAGAATATACGGCACTGGCCGACTTATCAACAAATCCCGCCCACTTACAAACAAAAAACACATTGCGCGCCGCCAGGCCGGCTCATATAATGGCACTTACAGAAGATAGTATTGCTAGATGAACAAATGTTATACGAAGGGAGGAAGGATTCGAAACTGTTTGAGAATAGAGCGCCGGCCGCAAAAGCCGGCAGCTGTAAAACAAGTACTCTGCAGAGAATGCTGTCTTTTGCTCTGCCGGAGATCCAGGAGTATGTCACATGTGCTTCCCTATGGAAAGAAAAGGCGGAAATGTAGTTTGTCATAGCGTTTGCGGAGAAAGGAGTATACGGAGATGAAAACGGAAGAAGAAGTTTACAGAGAATTATATGCCGAACTGGAAAATTACGAAAGCAAGGGAATCGATATTCTGATTGACGGCTGCCAGGCCAGTCCGCTGCAGATTGTAACGGCATATATGACAAAAGAAGAAGGAACATACATGCGCGACTATGTAATGGATGTGGAGGGAAATATAGAATCGCTCGCGTTTACGGATGTACAGATGGAAAATGATGGATTCAGGCAGACAGAAAATACCCCTTAACTGCCGGACAAAAAGAATGTCTGTATATTGCGGATCGTGTTTAAAAAGTTCCGGGCCGGCAAATTATTAATGACGTATAATGAAAATATGTTATAATGTTTCCTGATAGGAGGTGCGGCATGGACGAAAGAGAAAAAAAGGGAGCTCGTTCCCGGCGGGCGGCGCGGACGGCCGGCAGGCGGGGAAAGCGCCCGGACAGAACTGCCCGGCGCCCGGAAGAGAAAGGCCGTAAAAGGCCGGAACCGGGGAAAAGGAGCAGTCGCGCAAGACGGAGAAGGCGCAACGCGGTTATCCGCTGGACTATTTTTATTATATTGATCGCAGCGGCAGCAGGCGGATTCCTGATCTGGCAGAGGTACGGTTCATCAAATGAGAGAGCCGATTTGAATAGTTATTATGGCCTGGATGAGGAAGGCGGTCTTGCGGTTGTAATTAATAATGAAGTAGTGCGAAGCGAGGAGGCTGCCGCGGAAAGCGGACAGATACAGTCACCCGCTCCGGGAAAGATATATGACGGACAATATTATATTGAATATTCTGTTGTAAGAGAGCGGATCAACAAGCGGTTTTACTGGGATTCCAATGAAAATCTCCTGCTGTATACTCTGCCGTCGGGAAATGTCGAAGCAGAGGTCGGCAGCAGTGAATATACAGATATAACAGAAACAAAGAGCGAGGATTATATTATCCTGAAAACAGAAGGCAGGACTGCGTATATTGCGCTTCCGTTTATTCAGAAGTATACCAATATGGAGTACGCTGTCTGTGAAGAGCCGGCCCGGGTTGTGATTACTTCTCAATGGGGAGACATTCGGACGGCTCAGATTAAGAAAGATACAGAAGTGAGATATCAGGGCGGTGTAAAGAGCCCGATTCTTACCGAAGTAAAGAAGGATGACAAAGTCGCGGTGCTGGAAGACGAGAATGACTGGATGAAAGTCGGGACGGAGGACGGTTTTGTCGGATATGTCAAGACAAATACACTTGATAATATTAAAGAAGAAAATATTTCCAGAGAGTTTGACGAGCCGGTTTATACAAATATTTCCGAAGATTATACTATAAATATGGCATGGCATAATGTTACTAATACAGATGCCAACGGATATGTTGAGGAGATGATCGCAAAGACAAAGGGTCTGACAACTATTGCTCCGACCTGGTTCAGTCTTGCGGATACGGAAGGCGGAGTTTCGTCGCTGGCCGACGCGAATTATGTTAATTACGCACATCAGGCAGGACTGAAAGTCTGGGCGGTGCTCAGAGACTTCCACGGCGGAATTAATTCATATGATGAAACATACGAAGTGCTGAGTTATACATCAAAGCGTACAAAAGTGATCAATCAGGTTATTGCGGAAGCTCTTCAAAATGAAATTGACGGAATTAATCTCGACTTCGAGCTTGTATCCACGCAGTGCGGAGAACATTTTATCCAGTTTGTCAGAGAACTGGCGGTCAAGTGCAGGCAGAATAATATCGTTTTTTCCGTGGACAACTATGTCCCGCAGCCGTATAATGCCCATTACGATATTGAAGAACAGGGACAGGTGGCGGATTATGTTGTGATCATGGGATATGACGAACATACGGACGGTTCATACGCGGCCGGGTCCGTGGCGTCCATAGGCTATCTTGAGAATGGGATTGCAGACGCGCTGAAAGATGTTGCGGCTGATAAACTGATCGCAGGAGTTCCGTTCTTTACCCGGCTGTGGTTTGAAACGCCGAAGACGGAAGAAGAGCTTGCGGGAGAAGCCGGCACGGAAGCGGCGGATTACCCGAATAAAGTTACAAGTCAGGCCTATGGCATGAGCGACGCCGCCGCGGCGGTGGAAGGAGCAGGCGCGCAGGCGTCATGGGATGACAATACCGGGCAGAATTACGCTCAGTGGGAAGCTGACGGAGGGACATATAAGATATGGCTTGAAGATACAGCGTCACTGGAAGAAAAGCTCAAAGTGATCCGGGAGAACCAGCTGGCCGGTGTGGCTGAATGGAGCCTTGGCATGGAAGAAGCCGGAGCGTGGGATGTTATTCTTCGTTATATAAACTGACAGAGTGCTGCCATCAAATTGAAAAGAAAGAGACATCCTCCTTTCACATATACATGGTATATGGAAGGGAGGGTGTTTTTACATTGAGAGAGAAAATAAAATTTTCTGCTGCTGCCGTTATTCTGGCTATTCTGTTTGTCCTTTGCCGGCTGGCGGGAGCGGGACTGCGGGAAGAAATCCAGCAGGTGCGCGGGACTGCGGGAAAAACGGTTTCCGCGTTTGTCGTCCTGGATGCCGGACACGGCGGGATTGACGGTGGGAAAACCGGAGTAAACGGAGAAAAAGAAAAAGAGATAAACTTAAAAATTTCTTTACACCTCAAAAACTTGCTTGAAGAAGAAGGGATTCAGGTAAAAATGACGAGGAGCGGAGATGAGAGGCTGGGGAAAAGCCAGGTGGAAGACCTGAAAGCAAGGGTAAAGATAATGAATGAAGAGAAACCGGCGCTGGCCGTAAGCATACATCAGAACAGCTACCACGAAGAAAACGTACACGGGGCTCAGGTGTTCTATTATGAGGATTCGGAAGAAGGGGCTGAAGCAGCGGATACCGTGCAGGCGGCGCTTAATGCGATTCAGGAATCCAATCCAAAAGAAGCGAAATCCAACCGGTCTTATTATATTTTAAAGAAGACAGAAGTTCCGGTCATTATAGTGGAGTGCGGCTTCCTGAGCAACCGGGAGGAAGCGGAAAAACTGACAGATGAAACATATCAGCAGACTGTGGCGGCCGCCGTAAGGGATGGGATTATAAATTATATCAGTCAAAACTGATCCGAACTGTGCACAGGACCCCGGGAGTGATCTCGGGAACTGTTGGCTGATGCGTTGATAAAAGAGTTTTTTTTTAAATTGATTAATGATATAATGAAATTTATGGAGACGATAATAAAAAAAATAGATAAAAATAACATAGAAGGAAATACGATACGGGAAGCCGGAGAAATATTAAAAAACGGAGGACTTGTCGCATTCCCTACAGAAACAGTGTACGGCCTCGGAGCGAATGCTCTGGATGAGGAAGCGGCCGGAAAGACGTATGCGGCCAAGGGGCGGCCTTCGGATAATCCTCTGATTGTTCATATATGCGATTATGAGGATTTGCGGCGTATCGCAGTAAATATCCCGCCGGAGACAGATGCGCTCGCGGCGCATTTCTGGCCGGGGCCGCTTACAATGATTTTTCAGAAAAGTGATGAAGTTCCGTATGGCACTACAGGCGGCCTGGATACTGTAGCTGTGCGAATGCCGTCAGATCCGGTTGCTCTCGCTCTGATCCGTGCGGCGGGCGGCTTTGTTTCCGCGCCCAGCGCGAATACGTCCGGAAGGCCGAGCCCCACAACGGCAGGGCATGTTATCCATGACCTGGAAGGTAAAATCGATATGATTATTGACGGGGGAGCGGTAGATATCGGCGTCGAGTCCACAATTCTTGATATGACGGTGTCGCCTCCGATGATTCTGCGGCCGGGAGCCGTCACGGCGGAGATGTTCGCTGAAGTAATCGGACCGGTAGACATTGACCGGACGATTCTGAATGCGGAGAGTAATATACGCCCGAAAGCTCCGGGAATGAAATACAGACATTACGCTCCGAGAGCGCGCATGATGATTGTGCAGGGGGATATCAGAGATGAAATTCTGGCTATAAGGCAGCTGGCATACGCCGCGCATCGAAGGAAAAAGAAGATCGGCATTATTGCTACCAGCGAAACACTTCCTTTCTATAAATATGGAATTGTAAAAAATGTGGGAACCAGAGAAAACGAAAAAACCATTGCCAGAAATCTGTATCGTGTCCTCAGGGAATTTGATCAGGAGGACGTGGAAGTAATTTACAGCGAGTCGTTTGCGATGACGGGAATCGGAAAAGCGGTTATGAACCGTCTGGAAAAGGCCGCGGGGCATCAGAGAATTGATGCGGCAGAGATTGTAAAGCTTCAGCAGTACAGAAGAATTATATTTGTAAGCGGCACGGATTCCGCAAGGGGGCCCATTGCAGCCGAACTTCTGCGGCACCAGGATCTGCTGCAGGAATATGTAGTGGATTCACGCGGAATGGTTGTTCTGTTTCCGGAGCCGGTTAATCAGAAGGCGGAAGCCGTCATGCGCAGTGCGGGGATGACGATGGAGAACCATTTTTCTCAGCAGTTTGACGGAGAAAGTATTCCCGATGATACCCTTGTCCTTGCTCTGGAAGAGGGACAGAAAGTCAAATTAAGAGCAGAGTATGAAAATATAAAAAACATATTTACGCTGAACGAATTCGCGCAGGACAGTCTGGAAATACCAAATCCATACGGAAAGCCGCTGGCGGCATATGGGGAATGTCTGGAAGCGCTGAGAAAACTGACCGGCGCCCTGGCGGAAAAACTGAATTCGATGGCGGAAGGAGAAGAACTGTGGGAAAAGTACATGTAATGGATCATCCGCTGATTGCCCATAAAATCAGCTATATCAGAAGAGAAGACGTGGGGACGAAAGAGTTCAGAGAAGTGATAAATGAAATCGCGCAGCTCATGTGCTACGAAGCCACCCGGGAACTGAAAACAAAGGAAATAAAAATAAAAACCCCTGTAGCGGAGACTACGGGGAGAGAACTTGCGGGCAGGAAGCCAGCCATAATTCCGATTCTGCGTGCCGGCGTAGGAATGGTAGACGGCATGCTGGCATTGATGCCGGCGGCAAAAGTGGGGCATATCGGGCTGTACAGAGACCCGGAAACTCTGGAACCGGTGGAATATTACTGCAAACTGCCGGCGGATTGTCAGGAGAGAGACGTATTTGTCGTAGATCCCATGCTTGCGACAGGGGGATCCAGCGCGGCGGCTGTCAGGATGCTGAAAGACAGAGGGATAACCAATATCCGGTTCCTGTGCATTATTGCCGCTCCGGAAGGGGTAGAGCGTATGCGGAAAGAACATCCGGATGTGGATCTGTATATCGGAGCGCTTGATGAGAAGCTGAATGAGCATGGATATATCGTACCGGGGCTTGGAGATGCGGGCGACCGGATTTTCGGAACAAAATAATTTGTAAAGGAGAGGGAATCATGTCAGACAAAAGAAAAGATTATTTAACATGGGATGAGTATTTTATGGGCGTTGCCATGCTATCAGGCATGCGGTCGAAGGATCCGAATACCCAGGTGGGATGCTGTATCGTCAGCCAGGACAATAAGATTTTGTCCATGGGGTATAATGGATTTCCAATCGGCTGTTCGGACGATGAATTCCCCTGGGCCAGAGAGGGGGACGACCCGCTGGATACAAAATATGTTTATTCCACTCACAGCGAACTTAACGCCATATTGAATTACAGCGGCGGAAGTCTTGCCGGAGCAAAACTGTATGTTTCGCTGTTCCCCTGCAATGAATGCGCTAAAGCAATTATTCAGTCGGGCATAAAAGAAGTGATTTATGACTGCGATAAGTATGCGGATACGGCAGGCGTCATCGCGTCAAAAAGAATGATGGACTCCGCGGGCGTGCGGTATCATCAGTATCACCGCACCGGCAGAAAGATAGAGGTAGAGTTGTGATGGCGGCAGAAAAAATAAGAAGGACAGGGGAACAGGCGGAATGAAACGTATATTAATGATGGTGTTAAGAAACATTTTTATGGTTCCTTACGGCTGGATCCGGCTGTGCTACCGCGCGTCCCATGTGGAGAAATATAAAGAAGAGGATATGTACGCTTTCCTGAGATGGATAGACTTCCGGGCCAACCGGGGCGGAAATGTGCATATTGACGCTCATGGGCAGGAGAATATTCCGGCGGAAAACGGATTTATGTTCTTTCCGAATCATCAGGGATTGTACGATGTGCTGGCGATAATAGAGGCGTGCCCGAGACCGTTTTCTGTTGTGGCGAAAAAAGAAGTGGGCGGGATACCATTTCTTCGACAGGTCTTTTCGTGTATGAAGGCTTATCTGATAGACCGGGAAGATGTGCGTCAGGCTATGAAAGTTATCCTTAATGTTTCGGAAGAAGTAAAAAAAGGAAGAAACTATCTGATTTTTGCGGAGGGAACGCGTTCCAAAAACGGAAACAGGGTCGGAACGTTCAAGGGAGGAAGCTTCAAAGCGGCAACCAGGGCGAAGTGTCCTATTGTCCCTGTGGCGCTGATTGATTCGTTTCGTCCGTTCGATACAAATACAATCCGTCCGGTTACGGTACAGGTACATTTTATGAAGCCTCTTTTATATGAAGAATATAAAGATATGAAAACAACTGAAATAGCCGCGTTGGTTCAGGAAAGGATTCAGAACACGATAGACGAAAATATATCAGATGGGAGAGGATGATAAATTATAATAAAAAAATGTTGACATAAAAAAAGGTATTTAGTATAATAAGTTCTGCACTATTCGTGCAGAATAAAATAGAGAGCCGCAGAGACAGTCTGCGGTCGTATTCAGAATCAGGAGAAATACTCAAGAGGCTGAAGAGGCGCCCCTGCTAAGGGTGTAGGTCGGGAAACCGGCGCGAGGGTTCAAATCCCTCTTTCTCCGTTTGATGTTATCCGAAAACTACTGGAGATATACCGGTAGTTTTTGTATGTTTTAAGTACACTTGTGGATAATATCAAGTAAAAGTACCAGATGTTGTGGGGCTGGGTTGGCCGGGAAAAAAGTTAAAAAACATGTAAAAAAATGGTTGACATACGCCGGGCAAAATGGTATTATTTCAAAGCTGACTCTTGCGAGCCGGCAAAAGAAAAAATAAAACAGAAAAAGTTCTTGACAAAGCGAAAATGCTTTGATAAAATATTAAAGCTGTCGCAAGAAAAGAACGACAGGAACCTTGATAACTGAACAATAGACAACAACCCTTGAAAATTTCTTTGAAGAGAAATATTCTAAGAACGGTTCGAACGAACCAACACAGTAAAAAGGGAAGAATTAGCTAGTAG
>CALWKB010000091.1 GCA_944381125.1 uncultured Mediterraneibacter sp.
CTCCCCCGGAATCGCGTCGTTTGCCTTCCGGATCTTTTTCACGTACTCATCTCCGGCTTCCACAATTTTCTGTACTTCCGGAGAAAGCCTGTCATGTTCCCGGCGGGCTTTCTCATCCGCCGCGGCCCGTTCTTCTTTTTCCCTCCGCATGCGTTCCATCAGTCCGGTGTACTGCCGGTACGCATTGTCGCTCACCATCAGACATGTTTCCTGTTCGTCCAGATGTCCCTGCCGGAACCATCCTCTTTTTATCATTTTCTTAAGGTCTTTTACAATTTTCTTCGCCGGGCGTCCGGTCTGACGGGCCAGTTCCTTTATATCGCAGTATTCTTTTTTCGCAATAATCTTCACATACCGCGAAAAGCGCGCGGCCTCGCCTGTCATACCCATCCCCGAACCGAACATAAACGCAAACGCTATTGTAAACAGGCTGATCGCGGCCGCCCCGAATATATTCAGGACATCCCAGCCGGCAAAAATACCGGTTATTATAATAAACAGAAGAAACGCTATGCTTACAATTCCGAATACGCCGCCCGTAACCGCAAGAAAAGTCCCGCCTATCCTGGCTGACGTCCCCTTCAGATACAGAGAAGAGCCTGCATTCTGATCTTTGGCGTCCTGCCTTCCGCCGTCATCATATTTCTGCCCGTCACAGCCGTTTTCATACCGTCCGCCATCAAAGGCTCCGCCCGACGGATCCCGGTACCAGCCGCCGTTATTCAGCCCGCGGGAAATATTCTCCATCGCACGGCCCACGGTGTCTGACACAGTCTGGTTAAGCCTGCTGAAATTACGGGAATTTACAGCGTTATCTATCGTCCTGCGAAGATCCTCGCCAAATCTTTCCCACTCGTTATTTATCATGGAATTCCTCCTCAAAGAGCTTGACTCTGAAAATCTTTTATATGATAATCAGTTTAGCCTCAGGCAATAGAAAAGTCAAGTTAAGCAAAAATGCAGAGGGAGACAAAAATGGCACGGATTATTTCACCTGAAATTATATATGAAGATACCGATATCATCGTCTGCCGCAAGCCCGCCGGCCTGCCTGTACAGAGCGCCCGCATCGGCGCGTCCGACCTGGAAAGCGTTCTGAAAAACTACCTGGCGCGTTCCGGCAGAAGCAATCCGTATCTGGCTGTCATTCACCGGCTGGATCAGCCGGTGGAAGGCCTGCTCGTATTCGCCAAAACGCCTGCCGCCGCGAAAAATCTGAACCGCCAGCTCACCGGATCCGGCTTCGGGAAATATTACCTTGCCCGGGTCTGCGGCGTGCCGTCTCCCGCGGAAGGGACGCTGGAAAACTATATGGTCAGAGACGGCCGGACCAATACTTCCCGCATCTGCGCGAAAGATACGCCCGGCGCGAAGCTTGCAAGACTTCATTATAAAACAGAAAAAGTTTTCGCTAAGACCGCCCCCGTCACTTCTCTGCTGAAAATCCGTCTGGATACCGGCCGCCACCATCAGATCCGCGTACAGATGGCCCACATCGGCTGCCCGCTTGCCGGCGACAGAAAATACGGAGACGGGGAAAGCGCAGAATCTCTCGGTCTCTGCGCTTACCGGCTTGAATTTTGCCATCCTTCCACCGGGAAAAATATGATTTTCGAACTGCCTGGCCGATAAGCATGCCTGGATTATCGCATAAAAAAGCCGCCCTATTGCAACTCACAATACGGCAGCTTTTCGTTTCAATATTCATTTTTCCGTTTCGCCGGTCAGTCCGGCTGCTTTTCTCTACATTTCATCAACAACAAGAGGTTCTTCCTCTTCCAGCGATTCCTCATATTTATTGAGAATTGTTGTCTGGATGCGCTCTCTCGTTCCCGAATTGATCGGATGAGCAATGTCGCGGTATTCGCCATCTACCGCCTTTTTACTCGGCATCGCGATGAACAGTCCCTTTTCCCCCTCTATAACTTTGATGTCATGAACAACAAATTCATCGTCGATCGTGATGGAAACAACCGCCTTTAATTTTCCCTCTTTTGTGACTTTACGTACACGTACATCTGTTATCTGCATACTCTCAGGTCTCCTTTCTCCGGCCGCACCGCCTTTTGGCACGCGCTGTATCTCAACAGAATGATCCTCCCTTTTGCGCGTCCCTGGTTCACTTTCTCCGAACCGGCCTAAATTGCGTACCTTTCGTTCTTCTCTACTACTACCTTTACACCATTTTCCCCTACATGTCTTGTATTCGCCCTTATCGTGTCACGGCTTTCCACAATACAGTTTTCAATGTACGTGTTATCCCCCAGATACACATCATTCAGAATAATGGAATTTTTGATCACACAATTGTTTCCTACAAAGACTTTTTTGAAAATCACGGAATTTTCTACTGTGCCGTTAATAATGCTTCCGCTTCCCACAAGGCTGTTTTTGACAACCGCTCCGGGATTGTATTTTGCGGGCGGCTGATCACTCACTTTAGAGTAAACGCTCGGGAGCTCCCGGAAAAAGTAATTTCTTACTTCCGGCTTCAGGAAATCCATATTCGTCTGATAATACGCGTCTACAGTTGAAATGTTACTCCAGTAGCTGTTTATTTTATAACCGTATATTTTTTTCAGGTTTTTATACCGGATCAATATATCGGTTACAAAATCATGTCTTTCTTCTTCCGCACAGTGCTCGATAAGATCTATAAGCTGTCTTCTGCGGATAACGTAAATCCCCGTGGATACTGTCTGTGAATGAGCTACCATGGGTTTTTCTTCGAATTCCTCGATTCTGGAAGCTTCATTCATGCGGACCGTACCGAATCTGGTAGCGTCCTCCCCCGGGCCCAGTTCTTTACATACCACCGTAATATCCGCCTTTTTGGCGATGTGGTACTCAAGCACTTTGTTGTAATCCATCTTGTACACGGCGTCGCCGGAAGTAAGGATTACATATGGTTCATGACATTTCCTCAGGAAATCAAGGTTCTGATAAATGGCGTCCGCCGTTCCCCTGTACCAGTATCCGTTGTCTGCCGTTATCGTCGGCGTAAATACAAACAGGCCTCCCTGTTTTCTTCCGAAATCCCACCATTTTGATGAATTCAGATGTTCGTTCAGCGATCTCGCGTTGTACTGCGTCAGCACCGCGACCTTCTGAATATGAGAATTCGTCATATTGCTGAGTGCAAAATCAATCGCTCTGTAGCTGCCCGCTATCGGCATGGCCGCCACTGCGCGCTTTGCCGTCAGCTCATGCATCTTCCGGCTGTTGCCGCCTGCTAAAATAATTCCTACCGCTCTCATAATCTGTCACCTGCCTTTATCAATGTTTCACCGCTTTCCAGCACTCCGCCGCTGTAGTCTTCCGCTGATGTCACACCGCTAATGGCGGTATTCTTTCCGATCTGCACGTCGGACGGAATAACGGAATTTTCACCGATTGTCGCAAGCCCGCCGCTGTAGATATTCGGCTTATATTTATTCGGAACGTCAGCTCCGATACCGATCGAGACATTATTTCCGATCACAACGTCCTCCGCTATGATCGCCTTGTCAATCACGCAGTTCTCTCCGATTCTGACGCCCTGCATGATAATAGAATCCCGGACTATGCTGCCTTTGCCTACCGTCACGCTTCCGCCCAGAACAGAATTATGAACTTCTCCGTAAATCTCAGAGCCGTTGGAAATGATGCAGCGATCTACAACGCCCTGTTCCGCGATATACTGAGGTGGAATATTCGCGCTGTTTGTGTAGATCTTCCAGAATTCCTCGTAAAGATTAAATTCAGGTATGATGTCAATCAGCTCCATGTTCGCTTCCCAGTAGGAGCTGAGCGTGCCTACATCTTTCCAGTAGCCGTTATACTCGTAAGCGAAGAGCCTGTCTTCTTTCTGGTGACAGTATGGAATAACATGTTTTCCGAAATCGCAGTTCGGCTGATCTTTCAGCTTGATAAGCGCTTCTCTGAGCACCGGCCAGCTGAAAATGTAAATTCCCATTGACGCCAGATTACTGCTGGGCTTTTCCGGTTTCTCCTCAAATTCTTTTATTCTTCCTTCACTGTCCGTCACAACAATGCCGAACCTGCTGGCCTCTTCAATCGGCACGGGCATTGCAGCTATGGTCACATCCGCGTGGTTTGCCTTGTGATAGTCAAGCATTACTTCATAATCCATCTTGTATATGTGATCCCCCGAGAGAATCAGAACGTAATCCGGATTATAAGTCTCCATATAATTCAAATTCTGATATATGGCGTTTGCCGTTCCTGTATACCACTCACTGTTGGAGCTCTTCTCATACGGAGGCAGAATAGATACTCCGCCCACGTTGCGGTCCAGATCCCACGGAATACCGATGCCGATATGTGTATTCAGCCTCAGCGGCTGATACTGGGTAAGCACTCCCACAGTGTCTATTCCTGAATTAATACAGTTGCTAAGCGGAAAATCAATGATACGATACTTACCGCCAAAAGCTACAGCAGGTTTTGCAACCTTCGCCGTAAGAACCCCCAGTCGACTGCCTTGTCCGCCCGCCAACAGCATGGCAATCATTTCCTTTTTAAACATTGCGTCACCTCATTTCTGGTTAGATGAATTTATTATACCATATATTTATTTTTCGCCAATATTATTTACAAATTTTTTCTGTTTTTTTTAACCTTTTTGTTAATTTCATACAAAAAGAACTTCTTTAATTTTCTCTTATATATAGTATAATATAGAAGGCATCAACTGTTTATACCTGCAAAAGCACGAACAAAGTTTCACAAAAACGTGAAATACTATGATTTATTTTAGAGAGAAGAGGAATCCGTATGTACAAAATTGATTTTTCAAAACCAATACACGTTCATTTTATCGGAATCGGCGGCATCAGTATGAGCGGTCTTGCCGAGATTCTTCTGGAGGAAGGGTTTACCATAACCGGCTCCGACTCAAAAGAATCTCCGCTCACAAAAAAACTCGAATCAGAAGGAGCGCATATTTTTTACGGACAGAAGGCCGAAAATATTACTGACGGCATCGACTGCGTAGTATATACGGCGGCCATCAGCTCCGCCAACCCCGAACTTCTCGAAGCTGCTTCGAGAAAAATCCCCATGCTTACGCGCGCGGAACTTCTGGGACAGCTGATGAAAAATTACGACACCCCCATTGCCGTATCCGGCACGCATGGCAAGACCACAACCACCTCTATGATTTCCCATATACTTCTTGCCGGAGACCTGGATCCGACCATATCCGTAGGCGGCATCCTGAAAGCCATCGGCGGCAATATCCGCGTCGGCCGTTCGGAAACCTTCATAACAGAAGCATGCGAATATACGAACAGTTTTCTGCACTTCTTCCCGAAAATCAGCGTTATCCTGAATATTGAGGAAGATCACATGGATTTTTTCAAAGATCTGGAAGATATCCGCAGCTCTTTCCGCAGGTTCGCGCAGCTGCTCCCTGCGGACGGAACGCTTGTAATCAACGGCGACATTAAAGATTATGAAGAAATCTGCAGCGGGCTTTCATGCCGGGTCATCACCTACGGCTCGTCACCCGAATTCGACTACCACGCGGAAAATGTTTCATA
The DNA here is from genome assembly GCA_944381125.1 of uncultured Mediterraneibacter sp. Lineage (GTDB taxonomy): Bacteria > Bacillota > Clostridia > Lachnospirales > Lachnospiraceae > Mediterraneibacter. The sequence goes on from CALWKB010000091.1 coordinate 5,544, forward strand.
TAACAGCCAGGGTTTTGTATCCTTTGACCTGATCCGCAGAAACGGCTCCCGGGATCACATTGACCTTTCCGTAACCGGAGATCACAACGTATCAAATGCGCTTTCCGCCGTGGCGGTGGCCGAACTGCTGGACATTCCGATGGAGACGGTCAGAAAAGGGCTTCTCTCCTTTACCGGAACAGACAGACGCTTTGAATATAAAGGCGAATTTAACGGAGTTACTGTTGTTGATGATTATGCGCATCACCCGACTGAAATCACGGCGACTCTGCAGGCGGCGAAACATCATCCGCACAACTGCGTCTGGTGCGTATTCCAGCCGCACACATACACCCGCACAAAAGCGTTCTTCCATGAATTCGCAGAGGCGCTTTCTCACGCGGATCACCTTGTGCTGGCGGATATTTATGCCGCCAGAGAGACGGACACTCTGGGGATTTCTTCGTCGGACCTGGCCGAAGAGGCCGCGAAACTCGGGACAGATACTCACTATTTCCCCAGCTTCGCGGAAATCGAAGATTTCTTAAAACAGAACTGCGCTCCGGGAGATCTGCTTATCACAATGGGGGCCGGAGATATTGTAACAGTCGGTGAAGATCTGCTTGCAGAATAGGGCTTTCCGGAGTTATCCACATTTTCTGCACAGAGTTATCTACAAAAAACCCGGAGTTACCCACGAAAAAATACTTTTTAAGCCGGAGATATAATGATATATTATTGAAGTAACAAAGCGGATATCTTAATCCGCTTTATAAGTTTTCGTACAGGAACGCCTCCGCATTCCTGCCGCGGCGCGCTGATTTTTCTGCGCGCTGATATTTTCCGGAAGTAAATAGAAAGTGGGACCTGATTTTTATGAAGACTCTGACATTGAAAAACAAATTTCAGACAAATGCGACTTTGCTGCCGAATGATTTTATCGACCATTATATGGCGGACGCCAACGGCGAATTTGTAAAGGTATATCTCTTTTTGCTGCGTCATCTGGACGACCCGTGTTCGTCCATTACAATCTCCACCATTGCCGACTGCCTGAATAATACTGAGAAGGACATCCTGCGCGCTTTTCGCTACTGGGAGTCCGCCGGGCTTCTGTCGGTAATGCGGGATTCCGAAGACAGAATTACCGGGCTGGAGCTGCGCAGGTCCGGCGGAGCCGGAAAAGATCCCGTTCCCGCGGCTGTGATTACTTCCGTTCCCGTACAGAACGAGGAACAGACTGCGGCCGCCCCGGCATCCAAAGCCGTGCCGCTCGACGCGTTTCGCACGCAGAAGGAACTGAAATCTCTCTTTTTTATTGCGGAACAGTATCTCGGAAAAACTCTGTCCCGCACAGATGTGGATACAATCACTTATTTTTATGAAACGCTGCACATGTCGGCGGAACTCATCGAATACCTGATTGAAACCTGCGTGGAAAACGGACATAAAAGCATGCATTATATAAGAAAAGTCGCTTTTTCCTGGACAGAAGAAGGGATCCGGACGGTTTCCCAGGCCAAAGAGCAGTCCATGCTGTACAGCAGGAACTGCTATACGGTTCTCAATGCCTTCGGCATTAAAAACAGAGGGCCTGCCGCGTCCGAACTTACATATATCAGAAAATGGGCCGAGGACTACGGCTTTTCTTCCGACGTTATACAGGAAGCCTGCAGACGGACTATTGCCGCGACTCATCAGCCCAGTTTTGAATATGCCGACAGTATTCTCACCCGCTGGAGCCGGAATGGCGTAAAGCATATGGAAGATATTGCCGCGCTTGACGACGCGTACCAGAAAGAAAAAAGCGCCGGGCGCGCTCGGCCTGGTTGGATTCGGGGCTGCCCTCGCCTTCCATGGCCACATAGCCCCCCACCGGCAGCAGCCGCAGGGTGTATTGGGTGCCCCCGGCGATCTTTTTCCACAGGGCGGGGCCCATCCCGATGGCAAATTCGTTCACCTGGATGCCCGAAAGTTTGGCCGCTGCAAAGTGCCCGAACTCATGCACGGCGATCACCGCGCCGAACACCAGAAGCGACGCCAGAATGGTTAGCAGTATCGTCATAAGCCTCCTTTGAACGCAGCAAACATGGTTCCAAAGGTCAAAATGGGGTCAGCAGGCATTTCAGAGCGCCGCGTGGACAAAGGCCCGCGCCATCCGGTCGCACTCGTAGACGTCGGCCAGGGTGTAGCTGCCGCCGAAGCGGTCGCTGTCCACCACCGCCTCCACCAAGCGCCCGATGTCCAAAAAGCCGATCTTATCCTCCAAAAAGAGCTTGACCGCCTCTTCGTTGGCGCCGTTGGCGGCGCAGGGCCCCAGGCCCCCTTTGGCAATGGCCTTTTTGCAGGCGGCCAGGCAG
>CALWKB010000092.1 GCA_944381125.1 uncultured Mediterraneibacter sp.
ATATATCAAAAGAAGCGAAAGAGCTTCCGGAAGGAGACGAGGTTATGCCGGATAAACAGAATGATGCAATAAAAGAAAAGAAAAAAGCAGAGCCCATACTGCCGCCGGACATTCAGAGAATGATTGATGAAATCGAAGGCGTCGTACCGGCGGAGGAAGAGAAGGAGCAGCCTGAAAAATCGGTGAAGAAAGAAGAACCCCATGAGAATATGGGAAGGGTGACGGAAGAACTTCGCCTTGATGATCTGGATGATTTCCTTGACGACGAATATTTCGACGAAGAAGAAGAGTACTTTGACGACGAAGAACCATATGATGATGAAGAGGAAGAGTACTTTGACGAAGAGCAGGAATACTTTGACGAAGACGAGGAAGAATATCTTGATGATGAAGACGACATCGAAGAATATTTTGAAGACGACATCGAAGAATATTTTGACGACGAAACGGAAGAAGAGTATTACGACGAGGAAGAAGACATTCCTGACGATGATGAAGAATATTACGGCGAAGATGATGAGGATGATGACGACAGACCGGATCTTGAAGAAGAATTCCGTGTGAATCCGCAGCAGAGCGACGAACCGGATGACAGAGAGATACCGGATGAAGACGATGGGATGAACATTCTTTCGGCAACTACACCTCTCAGCAGAAAAGAGACGGCGAAGCTGATCGCTACCGGAAAGACTTCGCCTCTGCCGCTTACGGAGATATCCGACGCCCTTTCCATATCGGATACGGGATTTGTTGTACACGGACGTTATGATCTGGAGATGCAGAGCGGAATCGGTACGAGAGCCGGTCTGACAGAGGAGCAGAAAAAGCTGTTTTCTTATTTCGTCCCTGTGCGCGGCATGAGCGAGCAGCTGGTGGATGTTCTTGAGCAGGATAAGAACTGCACAAACAGAGGCGGTACGTCAAGGACGGGCAATCTTCTGATTATAGGAAATAAGGGAAGCGGAAAAACCGTGCTGGCCGTAGATGTGGTTAAAGCAATCCAGAAACAGAGGAATATCCGTCAGGGAAAAGTTGCTATTGTGACAGGAGATTCGCTGAACAAGAAAAAAATCGGAGATATATTTGAAAAGATTCACGGAGGCGCTCTGATCATTGAAAAAGCAGGCAGGATGGATGAGAAGACAGTTGCCCGTCTGAACAAGGCAATGGAGAAGGATACCGGAGAAATTCTTGTTGTTCTGGAAGAACAGAGAAAACCGCTGGATCGTCTTCTTTCGTCAAACCGCGAATTCCGCAGAAAGTTTACAGCGCGCCTTGAGGTGCCGGTCTTTATCAATGATGAACTGGTAACGTTCGGGCAGACATATGCGCAGGAGAACGGATATCGCATTGATGAAATGGGAATCCTTGCTCTTTACAGCAAGATTGATTCTCTTCAGAGAGAAGATCACGCGGTTACCGTGGCGGAAGTGAAGGAAATAATGGATAAAGCCATCGCGCATTCCCAGAAGGCGTCTGCGAAGAAGCTGGTGAAAAGAGTGTTCGGAAAGAATACGGATGATGCGGACAGGATTTTCCTTACAGAGAAAGATTTTAATATATAAACAGTTACAAAAAAATATACGGGCAGGCAGGAAAATGGCTGATGCCCCGGAGAAAATGGACGGTTTCGGTGAGACTGTCCATTTTCTTATTCTGAGGTGCTTTTCTCTTTCTTTTTTATCTGGTATCAAGTATAATATATGTATTATTATGCGGTTGTTGCGGGAGCGGCAGGCAGCGGTGTTTTGACGGAAAAGAGAGCCGGGACATGCGGCCGCAAAAAAATCGAGCGGCGAGGTGGCCTTATGGGAAACAAAAAAAGTACAAAGAAAACGGTGCAGCCTTTTGAGATCGGTGAGCTGGATCAATATCTGTTTGGTCAGGGCAATCATTATGAGATCTATCAGAAGATGGGAGCACATAAAGTAACTGTTGACGGGCAGGAGGGAGTTTATTTTGCGGTATGGGCTCCAAACGCCCGCAGAGTTGCTGTGGTGGGGGATTTTAATGACTGGGATTTTGAGGCGAATTATATGGTGCGCCAGGAACCCGTGGGAATTTATACTCTTTTTATTCCCGGCATAGGGGAAGGGGAGCTGTATAAGTTCTGCATTGAGACACAGCAGGGAAAACGGATTTTCAAAGCGGATCCGTTCGCGAATTACGCAGAGCTCAGGCCGGGGACGGCGTCCATAGTAACCGATATTTCTCATCTGAAATGGACAGACGACGCGTGGATGGAGACGCGCAAGACATGGGACAGCAAAACTCATCCAATGTCTGTTTATGAGGTGCATCTGGGATCCTGGATGCGTCATCCGGGCACAGAGGATGAAGGGTTCTATACATACAGAGAATTTGCGGAAGCTGTTGCAAAGTATGTAAAAGATATGGGCTATACTCATGTGGAACTGATGGGAATGGCGGAACATCCTTTCGACGGTTCATGGGGCTATCAGGTAACAGGCTATTATGCGCCTACATCCAGATATGGCACGCCGGAAGACTTCGCCTATATGATTAACTATCTCCACAGAAATAATATCGGAGTCATACTGGACTGGGTACCGGCGCATTTTCCGAGAGACGCGCACGGACTGGCGGATTTTGACGGAACGCCTACTTTTGAGTATGCTGATCCGAGAAAAGGGGAGCACCCGGACTGGGGAACCAAGATCTTTGATTATGGCAAACCGGAAGTGCGCAATTTCCTGATCGCCAACGCGCTGTTCTGGATCGAGCATTATCATGTGGACGGACTTCGTGTAGACGCGGTGGCATCCATGCTTTATCTGGACTACGGAAAACAGGACGGACAGTGGGTGGCGAACAAGTACGGCGGAAATGAGAACCTGGAAGCAATCGAGTTCTTTAAACATCTGAACTCAGTAGTTCTGGGAAGAAACAAAGGCGCGGTAATGATCGCGGAAGAGTCCACGGCCTGGCCGAAGGTTACCGGCGCTCCGGAAGACGGAGGACTTGGATTCAGCCTGAAGTGGAATATGGGATGGATGCATGACTTTACGGAGTATATGAAGCTGGACCCGTATTTCAGAAAAAATGCGCATCATATGATGACATTTGCAATGCAGTATGCGTACAGTGAGAATTACATCCTCGTGCTTTCACATGATGAGGTTGTGCACCTGAAATGTTCGATGATCAATAAGATGCCGGGGCTCGGATTTGACAAATACGCGAACCTGAAAGCAGGATACGCGTTTATGATGTGCCATCCGGGCAAGAAGCTTCTGTTCATGGGACAGGATTTCGCGCAGCTGCGCGAGTGGAGCGAGGAAAGAGAGCTTGACTGGTTCCTTCTTCAGGAGCCGGAACATCAGCAGATACAGAACTGGTACCGGGATCTGCTCCATCTGTACAGAAAGAATAAAGCGATGTATGAACTGGATACTGACCCCGCAGGATTTGAGTGGGTAAACGCGGATGATATTTTCCGGAGTATTTACAGTTTTATCCGCCACTCCAAAGACAATAAGAAAAATCTTCTTGTAGTCTGCAACTTTACTCCTATGGAGAGACCGGATTACCGGGTGGGCGTTCCGAGAAGAAAGCAGATGAAACTTGTGCTTAACAGTGATGACGTCAGGTACGGCGGAAAAGGCGAGCCGAGACCGCTGCTGTACAAGCCGGTAAAACAGGAGTGCGACGGACAGAAATATTCGTTTGCGTATCCGCTTCCGGCATATGGAGTTGCCATTTTTGAATTCTGATACTGACATAAAAAAGGCGCCGCAGGTAAGCGGCCACGGCAGGCTGCCGCGCTGATCCGACGATCGGCGCGACAGCCTTTTCTGATGCTCTGGCAGAATATGCGGATGTGGAGAAAATTTCGGATAAAAGCCGGATTTCAGGTGTATATTTGTGCGTTGTGAATAATAAAATTTTGCTTTATCTCACAGAAACGAATAAAAGAAGTAAAAAGTGAAATAAAATAAGAAAAATCTTCTAAATTTTTTATGAAAGTGTTATAATAGATTGCGTACACATACTATTATATATCTGCTAAAAAGTCCGGCGGATATAAAGCTCAAAGGAATGGAGGAAAGACTTATATGGACAATCAATTGGCACTACTGACACTCTTCGGCTCCATCATTGCGCTTCTTTTTGTAGCGAGCAGGGCGCAGAAAGTACTGCGTTTTCCGGAAGGAAGCGAACGGATGAAAAAGATCTCAGCATCCATCCACCAGGGAGCAATGGCGTACCTGAGACGCCAGTATAAAATCCTGATCGGATTTTTTGCGATTATGTTTGTAATTCTCCTTGTGATGGCGATTACGGATTTCCTTACACCGTACGTTCCCTTCGCGTTTGTAACGGGCGGATTCTTCTCAGGACTTTCCGGTTTTGTGGGGATGCAGATCGCTACACGCGCAAATGCCAGAACGGCGGCGGCCTGTCAGAAAAGTCTGAATAAAGGCCTTAACGTCGCGTTTTCTGCAGGTTCGGTAATGGGATTTACGGTAGTAGGACTCGGCCTGCTGGACATTTCAATCTGGTATCTGCTTCTGAAACTGGTTTTCAAACTTTCGATTGAAGATATTACAAGTACGATGCTTACGTTCGGAATGGGAGCATCTTCCATGGCGCTGTTCGCCCGTGTCGGCGGCGGCATCTATACGAAGGCGGCGGACGTGGGCGCTGACCTGGTAGGAAAGGTAGAAGCGGGAATTCCCGAAGACGATCCGAGAAACCCGGCGGTTATCGCAGACAATGTAGGCGACAATGTAGGCGACGTGGCCGGAATGGGCGCGGATCTTTATGAATCCTATGTCGGCTCCATCCTGTCGGCATGCTCTCTCGGCGTTATCGCGTTTAACAAGATCGCGGAAGTGGACCGCGTAAACGCGGTGATTATTCCGATGGTTCTGGCGGCAGTCGGCGTGCTGGCATCTATTTTCGGCTCTCTTCTGGTTAAGACGGGAGAAGATACGGATCAGAGTACACTTCTGAAAGCACTGAGACGTGGAACAAATACAAGCGCTGTTATTATCGCGGTTGTCGCGTTCCCGCTCGTATGGTTCATCCTCGGCAGCCATTATATCGGATTCTATTTCGCGATCCTGGCGGGGCTTCTGGCAGGCGTCCTGATCGGATTCTTTACGGAGTATTTTACTTCAGATACATACAAACCGACAAAGAAGCTTGCGGGCAAATCCGAGACCGGATCCGCGACAATCATCATCGGCGGCCTGAGCCTCGGTATGCTGTCTACGGCGGTTCCGATCATTATCATAGCGGTCTGCGTTATGGCTGCATACGCGCTTTCCGGCGGATTCGTTGAATCCACAAGAGGACTTTACGGAATCGCTCTGGCAGCGGTAGGAATGCTTTCGACACTTGGTATTACACTTGCCACAGACGCATACGGTCCCATTGCCGACAACGCGGGCGGCATCGCTGAAATGGCCGGACTTGAGGCGGAAGTAAGAAAGCGTACGGATGCGCTTGATTCTCTTGGAAATACAACGGCTGCAACCGGAAAAGGCTTTGCCATTGGTTCCGCGGCTCTTACGGCGCTGGCCCTGATCGCTTCCTATGTAGAGAAAGTACAGGAAGTGGGCGGAGATAAAGTGGTTCTGGATATGAGCGTTATGAACCCCACGGTTCTTGTTGGAATCTTCATCGGCGCATGTCTGCCGTTTGTATTCGCGGCGCTGACTATGGAGTCTGTAGGACGGGCGGCACAGAGCATCGTTGTTGAGGTGCGCCGTCAGTTCAGAGAGATTAAAGGCCTGATGGAAGGAAAAGCGGACGCGGATTATGAACGCTGCGTAGATATCTGTACAAAAGCGTCTCTGCATGAGATGATTCTTCCTACACTGCTGGCAATTATAACACCGGTTATCACCGGACTGGTTCTGGGCTACAACGGCGTGATCGGTCTGCTGACCGGATCCACGGCGACCGGATTCCTGATGGCGATCTTTATGGCCAATGCAGGCGGCGCGTGGGATAACGCGAAGAAATACATCGAAGGCGGCAAGCACGGAGGCAAAGGAAGCGACTGCCACAAGGCTGCGGTTGTTGGCGATACGGTAGGCGATCCGTTCAAGGATACGTCAGGCCCGTCCATCAACATCCTGATCAAGCTGCTGTCCATGGTATCCATCGTGTTCGCGGCACTGGTAGTGAACTACCATATCTTTTAACTGACGTATTATAATAAACCGGAAACTAATGTATATAATCATGGTTTCCGGTTTTTTTGAGGAAAAATTACTATGAAAAAGAATAAAAACGACGATATTTATGAAATGACCGTATGGCTTCATAGAGAAATTAAAAAAATCGAATCACTGGAGAAAAATGCGGCTTCTGATAAGCAGGACGGCAATTCGGAGCTACCTGTCTTATATTCTGTTATTATGCATGATGAAAAAGCATTGGATGATGAGGCAAAAAGGAAATATAAAAAATATCTGGCGCAACAGACCGCTTTTGCAGGAGCGTATGCAGGAGCGTTTGCCTTAGGCAAAAGTTCTCTGTTGGGGGCGATGGTTTTTGGCGGTCCGGCATTACTCTCTCCGATTCCACTGGTATCAGTCGGAATCGGCATAGGGGTTGGCAGATACATAATGAAGAGGGTGATTCCAAAAGGGAAAAATGATATAAATGTAAAGTGTTCGGATAAATTATCTGAAATGTACGCTATGTGTACGAAACGAATATCAGAACTTTCAAAAATACTTGAAGAGAATGTTAAGCAGTCAGAAAAAATTTTTTTGAATAAGTTGCCTGACGCATTAGAACGGCTAAAAGAAATGTCTGAAAAAGCAGCAATACAGATAGACGATCTTTTAAATGTGGATCAAAACAAACGAATTATGCAGTATCAGGAGATCGCTTTAAATCAATATAACAGTCAGGTGGAATTAAGAAAGACACTTCAACAAATTGTAGAAGCTTATAATCAATTGATTAACGAGAATAAAAAATTAGCACTTGAGATTGAGCAATATAAAAATGCACGTGAATTATGCATTATCACGAATAATGAATTCATTAATTAGGAGTCCGGATATGATTTCGTACAGAGAAAAACAACTATTGATGGTACAAAAAATGCTCAGCGATGATGCCGCTCTTCTTGCTGAAGAAATGATGCAGAATATAGAATTAATGCAGCAGAATCAATTAATTCCTTTAACAGAATATGACAGCAGGAACTATGAGCGGGATATTGCCGGTTCGTATGATGATCTTACAGATATTGCCGCGGCGTGCGGGTATAACACATATATACGTGTTGAAGACATATTAAGCCCTGATGAGTTGGCGGAAATTGATCTGCGTCAAGAAGAAATTGAACAACAATTCAAGGAAAAAGTAAAACTCAGCAAACCGGATATCGTATTTTTGTTTTCCGCAGTGTTACTTCAGATAATTAAACAATTATATTTAAAACTGGACCTTGAAAAACCAGAAGGAAAAGCGAATGAAGAAGACACAGAGTATAAATCGAAGTATAAAGGGGAAATAGATGAAAATGAAAAGGTAAAGCGCTATTATGCACCGGGAACTCAAATTAGAAATACATCGTTTGTGCCGTATGATATTGTTAAGAATACAAAGAACTATGACTATGGAAAAGAAACGGGGCTTGGACTGAATGGTAATAATCATCGGTATAAAACGCCGGGACACGATCCGTTATTGGGATTGATTTTTGGAACAGCTAATATTTTGACCAATACGGCAACTTTCTACATCGGGAAGAAAGCTATACGGACAGTTCATGTTAAATTCAAGAATCCAGAGACATTTAAAGGTCCGTATATCGGTACAAAAGCGACAACTGCCTTAATGTTTGAAAAAGCAAT
>CALWKB010000093.1 GCA_944381125.1 uncultured Mediterraneibacter sp.
ACTTCAGATCATCCTGGGGATTCCCAAGTTCACGCAACAGACCTCGAATCGTATCCAAGCCAAGTACACTTCCGTATTTCGACATTTCGTCCAAATATACCCTTGCTTCTTTGTAGGTCACGTTTTCTGTTTCCTTTCAGATTTTCAATTTTCCGTTCGGCTGAACAGGACTATCATAGCACTAAACGTTTTGCTGTACAAGTCTTTTCAGAAAAAAGAGCGCCTGCCGGAATCATCCGGCAGGCGCCGCTGCTGAAAATATTCTGTTTCAGAAATTAAATCTGTACGTCTACAGCCGCTCTCTCGATTGCGAGACCTTTTCTGTAGTTCTCCATAAATTTCTCATAACCTTCAACATCTTCCGGCACCGGATCCATTCCTGAACCTACGGCGTCGTGGAATACTTTGTTGTCAAGGTAATCTGTCAGGCTCTCGCCGTCCGCCTTGTTTACCATGTAATCCGCCAGAAGAGCGATTCCCCATGCGCCGCCTTCTCCTGCCGTCTCCATAACGTAAACCGGAGTGTCAATCGCTCCTGCAAGAATTCTCTGTCCTACGCCTTTTGTCTTGAACAGTCCGCCGTGGCCGAGCATCTTGTCCAGTTTTACATGCTCTTTCTTGAGAAGGATATCCATACCTGTCTTAAGCGCTCCAAGAGATGTATACAGATGAACTCTCATGAAGTTGGCCAGATTGAATTTGCTCTCAGGTGAACGCACGAAGAGCGGACGTCCTTCCTCAAATCCTGTAATGTGCTCGCCTGAGAAATAATTGTATGCCAGGAGGCCGCCGCAGTCAGCGTCTCCCTCAAGCGCCTTGTTATACAGCGTTGAGAAAATCTTGTTCATATCCGGTTCAATTCCCAGACACTCTGTATATTCTCTGAAAAGACCTACCCATGCGTTCAGGTCTGATGTACAGTTGTTGCAGTGAACCATCGCTACAAGATCTCCCGACGGAGTTGTAACAAGATCAATCTCTTCATACGGTTTTGTCAGGTCTTTTTCAAGAACCGCCATTGCGAATACACTTGTTCCCGCGGATACGTTTCCTGTTCTTACAGCGACACTGTTTGTAGCGGTCATGCCTGTTCCCGCGTCGCCTTCCGGCGGGCAGAGCGGAACGCCTGCTTCCAGTGTTCCGGTTGTATCAAGAAGTTTTGCTCCTTCTTCCGTCAGATATCCCGCGTTTTCTCCGGCAAGCAGAGATTTCGGCAGGATGTCTCTAAGCTTCCACGGATATCCTTTGTCAGCCACAAGATTGTCAAATTTCTCAATCATGCCGCTGTCATAGTCTTTTGCATTTACATCCATCGGGAACATACCGGAAGCGTCGCCGTTTCCGAGCACTTTCTCGCCGGTCAGCTTCCAGTGGATATATCCTGCCAGCGTAGTGAAGAAGCGGACGTCTTTTACATGCTCTTCGCCGTTTAAGATTGCCTGATAAAGATGCGCAATGCTCCAGCGCTGCGGAATATGGTACTGGAACAGCTCGGAAAGCTTTTCAGACGCCTCTCCCGTAATCGTGTTTCTCCATGTACGGAAGGGAACAAGCATATCTCCCTTCTCATCAAATGCCAGATAGCCGTGCATCATTGCACTGAATCCGATTCCGGCAAGCTTTGTAATCTTCTCGCCGTATTTTTTTTCTACGTCTTTCGCCATATCCTGGTAGCATCCCTGAAGTCCGTTCCAGATATCTTCCTCGCTGTAAGTCCAGATATGGTCTACATATCTGTTCTCCCAGTCGTAAGTTCCGGAAGCGATGGGAGCCTTGTCCTCATCGATCAGCACTGCTTTGATTCTTGTAGAACCGAATTCGATTCCAAGACATGCCTTTCCTGTGCTGATGGCTTTTTTGATTTCTTCAATACTGCGCATCTTTGTTTCCTCCTTTTTATCCTGCTCGTGGCAGTTATTATATTTCCGGCGGAGCAGACGGAATCCGCCTGCGTCCGCAGGACAGATGCCGCTTCTACAGCATCATTTTTCTTAATTCTTCCCCGCTCTTTCCGCTCAGGTAAGCCGGCGCGATATCAAACACGGTCTTGCATCCGGATACGCCTTCTTTTGAAAGTCTGTACGCGGCTCTTGCGTACGCCGCGAGAACAGAAGATGTAAATTCCGGATTGGAATCCAGCTTCAGGCTGTACTCGATCAGATGACTGTTTTCTCCGTCCCAGCCGGTTCTTCCGCTTCGAAGAACAAAGCCGCCGTGCGGAATGCCGCTGTGGTTTTTCCTAAGTTCCTCTTCGCTGATGAAATGAACCGTAGTGTCATAATCCACGAAATAATTCGGCATTGTCTTAATCTCTTCCTCAACCTTTGCCGCGTCCGCGCCTTCCTCCAGCACGACAAAACACTCTCTCGTGTGTTTTTCTCTTGTGGAAAGCTCCGGATTTTCTCCGGCTCTGACCGCCTCAAGAGCGGATTCCACAGGAATCGTATACTGTCTGGCGTCTTTTACACCCTCAATGCGGCGGATGGCGTCTGAATGTCCCTGGCTGACGCCTTTTCCCCAGAATGTATAGTCTTTTCCGTCCGGAAGCACCGCGTTGGCATAAAGTCTGTTCAAAGAGAACATTCCCGGATCCCAGCCCACGGAAATAATTCCGACGTTTCCGCCTTTCTTTGCGGCTGCGTCCACGTTCGCGAAATGCTCCGGAATCCTTGCGTGTGTGTCAAAACTGTCGATAACGTTAAACATCTGCGCAAGTGCGGGCGTCTGTTCCGGAAGGTCTGTCGCGCTTCCTCCGCAGAGGATCATAACGTCGATTCTGTCCTTCCAGTCCGCGGCGTCCTCAATCCGGCAAACCGGAACTCCCTCTGTAAGGATGCTGACATCCGCCGGATTTCTGCGGGTAAATACCGCTGCCAGCGTCATATCCGGGTTCTGTTTCACCGCGCACTCAACGCCTCTTCCCAGATTTCCATATCCTGCAATACCAATTTTTATACTCATGATTTCTGCTCCTTTTCCGACTGATTTATACAGGGGCAGGCGGACCGTCCGCCTGCCGCCTCTTTTGTTATTATACCGTCGGATCAGCGGGTTGTAAACCGTGAACTATTTTCTGAACGCTACGCTGTTCCATCTCAGCTCGTTCTTCAGGCCGCGGATCGTCGTATCCTTGTCAATATATACAGCCTCAATGCCCATCGCGGCCGCCCAGTCGCCCATCTGCTCGGATGTAAGGTCATAGGAGAACGCGGTGTGGTGAGCTCCGCCGCAGAGGATCCATGCCTCGGCGCCTGTCTGCAGGTTCGGCTCCGGTGTCCAGAACGCGGTCGCAACCGGAAGCTTGGGCATCGGTTTTTCTGTCTTTTTGCAGTTTACATCATTGATAATAAGACGGAATCTGTCGCCCAGATCAATCAGGGATGTAGCAACTGCCGGGCCTTCTTTCGCCGTAAATACCAGTCTTGCCGGATCTTCTCTGTCGCCCATGGACAGCGGATTTACCTTGATGCTGATGGGGCCGTCGGAAATGGTCGGGCATACCTCAAGCATATGCGCCTGAAGAATTCCTTCTTTGCCGGGCACAAGGTTGTATGTATAATCTTCCATGAAAGAAGTTCCTTTTGCGTCCTTCATGCCCTGTGTCATGATCTTCATAATACGCACCATGGCCGCCGTCTTCCAGTCGCCTTCGCCGCCGAAGCCGTATCCCTTCTGCATCAGTCTCTGGATTGCGAGTCCCGGAAGCTGTTTTAAGCTGCCCAGATCGCCGAAATGCGTAACAATCGCCTGATAATTCTTTTCCTCAAGGAAACGCTCGAACCCGATCTCAATCTGCGCCTGAACCGCAACGTGTTTTCTGAATTCGTCAGCGTCTCTTCCCTCGAGCAGGATCTGATATGTATCATAGTACTCGTCTACAAGCGCTTTTACATCGCTCTCGCCGACTGCCTCAACCGCTTCCGCGATCTCGTTTACCGGATATGCGTCGATCTCCCAGCCGAACTTAATCTGAGCTTCTACTTTATCTCCCTCTGTAACGGCTACGTTTCTCATATTGTCCGCGATTCTCATAACGCGTACGTGGCTGCTCTCGATAATTCCCACTGCCGTACGCATCCATGAAGCGACTTTTTTCAGGACATTTTCGTCTGTCCAGTGGCCCACTACAATTTTACGCTCGATTCCAAGACGGCTGAAAATATGTCCGTACTCGCGGTCGCCGTGCGCGGACTGGTTCTCATTCATGAAATCCATATCAATGGTGTCATACGGAATTTCCTGATTAAACTGCGTATGCAGGTGAAGCAGCGGTTTTCTGTACTCCTGCAGGCCCAGAATCCATGATTTCGCCGGTGAAAACGTATGCATCCATGTGATAACGCCTGCGCAGTTCTCATCCGTATTCGCCTCATTAAATGTTTTTCTGATCAGTTCGTTTGTGATCAGGGTCGGCTTCCATACGATCTCATAGGGAAGAATTCCCGACTCGTTCATCTTCTCTACAATAATTTTGGAGTGCTCAGCCACATGAGCCAGACACTCGTCTCCGTATAAATCCTGAGAGCCTGTGCAGAACCAGAATTTGTAGTCTTTTTGTTTCAGCATGTTTGTATTCCTCCTGTTTTCATATTCTTTGCAGTCCGGTACAGACCGGCATATTCTCTAAGCAGCCGCCGGTCTGTCTGTTTTATAATTTTTCCTTTCAGTTGTTGCCCTGTCCGTAATATGCGTTCGCGCCGTGTTTTCTGTAATAATGCTTGTCCTGAAGCTCCTGGGGCGCCGGTGTTACGTTCGGGTTGATCATTTCGCATCTTGCCGCCATCTTTGCAACTTCTTCAGCCACAACCGCGTTGTGAACCGCTTCGTGAGCGTCTTTTCCCCATGTAAACACACCGTGATTTTTGCACAGAACCGCCGGCACTGCGATCGGATCTTTCTTTCTCGCCTCAAATTCGTCCGCGATCAGAACGCCTGTGTTTTTCTCATAGGCTTCCTCGATTTCATCTTTTGTCAGATTGCGCACGCAGGGGATTTCTCCGTAAATATAATCTGCGTGTGTCGTTCCGTAGCACGGAATATCGCGTCCTGCCTGAGCCCAGCTTGTAGCCCATGCGGAATGTGTGTGAACAACTCCGCCGATGTCTTTGAAGCGGTTGTACAGAACCAGATGCGTCGGTGTGTCAGAAGACGGATTATATCTTCCCTCTACCTTGTTTCCCTGAAGATCCATAACAACCATGTCCTCCGGTTTCAGGAGGTCATACTCCACACCGCTCGGCTTGATGACAAAGAGACCTGACTCTCTGTCGATTCCGCTTACGTTACCCCAGGTAAATGTGATCAGATTGTACTTGGGGAGCAGCATGTTTGCCTCATACACTTCTTTCTTTAATTGTTCCAGCATAGTTTTATCTCCTTTCTATTTTTAAACACCGTTCCTTTTCCGGTGTTTTTATCAAAAATCTTTTCTGCTTCTGACAGTATCTGACCCGTCTCAGGATACTTCGCTGATAACCCGGACAGAATTGCGCATCACAAGCTCCGGCTCAAACTCTTCGGTCTGCATCTTCAGGTTTCTGCATATCCGCGCGGTCATGCGCTCGGCGGCCGCGCGGCCGAGCTCTTCCACCGGATTGCGCACAGATGTGAGCGGCACGCTGCAGAACTGTGCCAGACTGGAGTTGTCGATTCCGACAATCGAGATATCCCTCGGCACACGCAGTCCTGCTTTTTCCAGAATGCCGACCAGATGATTGGCGATCTCGTCATTGTAGCACACGCAGCCCGTACACCCTTTGAGGCGCTTCAGTATGCGCTCAGCCTCTTCTTCCATGTCCCGGATTTCCTCCGAATCCATCCAGATAATTTTGCTGCCGCGCACTTTGATATCGCGTTCCATCAGGGCGTCGGTGTATCCGGCGTACCTCAGATGCCCCTGCCCGTCGTCTGCTTTGAATATTCCTCCTACCCGGGTATGCCCGCAGTCAAGCAGATGCTTTGCGGCGATATAGCCGGCTTTCCTGTCATTGAGACTGACGTGCGGAATATCCAGTTCACTGTAAAAGCTGTTGATAAACAGAACAGGAATCCCGGATTTCTCAAGGTTTTCATACAGCTCCAGATTCGGGCTTGGCAGCCCGCTTTTTACCGTCTCCGCGATCACTCCGTCAATAGACTGCGTCTGAAGGAATTCTTTTAGAAACATTCTCTCCCGCTCCACAGTATTGTTGGTCACAGAAAGCTGAAGCGTACACCCTTCTCTGGAAAACACAGATTCAATTCCTCTTATGATAGACGGGAAAATATAGGTATCCACATAAGTCGGCATTACCGCGATTCTGATCTCTCTTTTCTCCCGCCGCCTCCGGTTGACGGCCACATAAGTGCCGCTTCCCCGCCTGCCTTCTACCGTGCCTTTTTCCGCCAGAGCTTCAAGAGCTCTTCGGACCGTCTGCCGGCTCACCTGAAACTTCTCCATCAGATCCTTTTCAGAAGGAAGCCGGTCTCCATAGTTCAGATTTCCGTTTTCTATTTCATCAAGCACCCAGAATACGACTGTCTCATATTTTTTCTGCATTTCCCGGCTCTCCTTTCCCTTCTGCAAAGAAGATTTTCTGTTTACTATTACACTATATAACAAAACAACTTTCAATACAATTCGCAGTATTTATAAAATTTTTTTCAGGTTTTTGGAGAAAAATAAAAAGTTGTATTGCTTTTATTCACTAAAAGCAATACAACTTTATCAAAGAGTCCTGTCCGCCCGGCGCATTTACGCAATCCTGCGCAATGTTTTCCTGAACTGAACCGCAAACAGCACTGCGGTAAAAGTTACCGCCGCCAGATCCGCGACAGGCTCCGCCATATAAACCGCCCTTGCCTGATCCGAACTTATAAGGCGGGGCATCACATAGATCAGCGGGATCAGAAGAACAAACTTTCTCATTACAGCGACGACTATCGATTCCACGGCCCTGCCCAGAGCATTGAAGGTCATCTGGCAGGCCATCTGTATTCCAAACAGGAACATTGACGCCATATATATGCGAAGCGCGGTTTTTGTATAATCCGTCAGGGCAGCGTCGGACGTAAACATGGCGGCGAATCCACCCGGGATTATCATCACCAGCGCCCACAGCAGCACGGAATACGTAAGACTGACTTTCAGCAGGAGTCTGAACGCTCCCCGCACTCTTCCGGCGTCTCCCGCCCCGTAGCAGTAGCTGATAATCGGCTGCGCTCCCTGGCCAAGCCCCTGAAGCGGAAGCATGGCGAACTGCATAACACTTGTGAGAATTGTCATCGCTCCTACCGCGATATCACCGCCGTATTTCTGAAGAGAACTGTTAAAACACACGGAAATCACACTCTCACTCGCCTGCATGACAAAAGTAGCCGCGCCCAGAGCCAGACAGGGCATGATGATCTTTGGCACAGGTCTGAGATTCTCTTTTCTGATTTTCAGGAATGTCTTCCTGCCGCACAGGAAGCTGACAACCCAGATACAGGAAAGCGCCTGTGAAATAATTGTCGCCAGAGCGGCTCCACGGACGTCCATATTAAATCCGAAAATAAAAATCGGATCCAGAATTATGTTCGCCACCGCTCCGATCAGCACCGAAAGCATCCCCGTCCTGGCAAATCCCTGAGCCGTGATAAACGCATTCATTCCAAGCGTGATCTCCACAAAGATCGTCCCCAGCGCATAGATATTCATATAGCTCACGCCATATTCTATCGTATTTTCACTCGCTCCGAACGCCATGAGAAAGTCTCTGTTCCAGATCAGCAGAACAACGGTAAGCACAACAGAGATCAGGATCTGAAGAGTGAAACAATTTCCGAGCGTCTTTTCCGCCGACTGTTCGTCTTTCTTTCCCATGAAAATCGATGCTCTCGGCGCGCCCCCATATCCTACAAGAGCCGCGAATGCCGATACAATCATGATCAGCGGCATGCAGACTCCCACTCCGGTCAGAGCCGTGGCTCCGATATCCGGGATATGTCCGATATAAATCCTGTCGACAATGTTGTACAGCATGTTGATCAGCTGCGCCGCCACCGTCGGCAGCGCCAGCTTTAAAAGCAGTTTTCCAAGCGGTTCTGTCCTCAGGAACTCCTTGTCCTCACCGGATGTGTCCGCGCCGGCATCCGGGCGGGAGTCCGTCTTCTGTGTTTCTGTCATTTTCCGGTCTGCATGTTTCATTCACAGCCGCTCCTTTCATGTACTTCTCATAAATCTGCAAGCCGCGCCGTTGTAAAAAACCCCTACAGGCGGTGTATAATCACCGTCTGTAAGGGTTTATCTGCATCCTGCGGACTTGATTCACTTAGTTTCCAGCCATCTGTTTTGCTACTTCTTCTGCAAAGTTCTCCTCTTTCTTCTCGATTCCTTCGCCTGTCTCAAAACGGATGAATTTCTTAACTGCAAGGTTTGCGTTGTTCTCTTTCGCTACCTTGTCAACATATTTTGCAACTGTAAGGTCGCTGTCCTGTACGTATACCTGATCGAGCAGACAGATCTCTTTCATCTCTTTGTTGAGACGTCCGATGATCATCTTCTCGATGATGTTTTCCGGTTTCTCCGGATTCTCTTTCTTAGCCTGAGCAAGAAGGATCTCTTTTTCGTGATCCATGTATTCCTGAGAAACTTCATCGCGTGACACATACTTCGGAGACATAGCTGCAACCTGCATAGCTACGTTCTTCAGGCATGTTCTGATCTCATCGTTTACAACATCCGTATCGGCAACTACAAGAACACCGATGCGTCCGCCGCCGTGGATGTAGGATACTACGCATCCGTTCTCAGCGTTTACTCTCTCAAATCTTCTGATGTTCAGGTTCTCGCCGATAACCGCAATCTTCTCAACAAGAGCGTCCTTTACGGTCTTGGACGGATCTGCAGCCCATGACTCAGCCATGAACGCATCCATGTCGGCCGGATCATTGTCGGCAACCTGATTTACAACAGCGTCAACAAATCCCTGGAACTCTTCGTTCTTTGCAACGAAATCCGTCTCGGAATTAACCTCGACGATCGCCGCCACTTTGTCGTCTCTTACAACAGTCTTAACAATACCCTCAGCCGCGATTCTTCCGGCTTTCTTCTCAGCCTTTGCCTGGCCGTTCTTTCTCAGGTATTCAACAGCTGCGTCCATATCGCCGTTTGTCTCTGTAAGAGCTTTCTTGCAGTCCATCATGCCTGCGCCTGTCATTTCTCTTAATTCTTTTACCATTCCTGCTGTAATTGCCATGATAAATTCCTC
>CALWKB010000094.1 GCA_944381125.1 uncultured Mediterraneibacter sp.
GTGAACCCGTATACAGGCAGGGAATATCAGTCCAACAGCGTGCGTATGCACCCGACCAGAATCGGATATGTTCAGGTATACGACAGGAGCATCCACAAATGGACTGATATGACAGAGTGGGCGTTCCTCGGTTATCAGGAGCGTAAGAAAACACTGCTCGGAAAAGATTACGAGCCGCCTATCTATCTGGACTGATATAATAAAACACGCGGCATGAGTCTGACAGAACAGAAACAGAGATATATTTTACTTATACCCCGCAGCTCGTCTGCGGGGTATAATGTCAGAAAAATACAGATCGCCCAAAGAAAGGAGGCGGATATTGTGGAATGGCGGACACTGCTGTCGGAGAAACGGGAGAGGGAGAGCGCGTCAAAAGTCAGGTCGGCGGATCTGAGGAGCGAATTCGAAAAGGATTATCACAGAATTATCGGAAGCGCTTCGTTTCGCAGGCTTCAGGATAAAACACAGGTCTTTCCCCTGGATAAAAGTGATTTCATACGGACAAGACTGACGCATTCTCTGGAAGTTTCTTCACTGGGGAAGTCGCTTGGCCAGAATATCGGGGAAAATATACTGAAATACAAGAAAAATTCCGGATTTACGCCGCAGATGAAAGAAGACATTTCGCATATTCTTGAATGTGCCGGTCTGATTCACGATATCGGAAATCCGCCTTTCGGGCATTTCGGAGAGGAAGCGATCAGAGACTGGTTTGCAGAGAATCTTTCCCGGCTTTCCTGGCGCGGGAAAAAGCTGGAAGAGATGTTCAGCGAGCAGATGAAACAGGATTTTTATCATTTTGAAGGAAACGCCCAGGCGCTGCGGCTGGTGACGAAACTGCATTATCTGGTCGATGAACACGGGATGAACCTGACCTATGCTCTTCTGAATACAATTATAAAATATCCGGTTTCTTCTGTGGAAATCTGTCCGGACAGCGGGGATATCCGGGAGAAGAAAACGGGATATTACTATGCGGATGAGGAGACGTTCCGGCGGATCACTTCCGCTACAGGAGCGGGAAACCGAAGGCACCCGCTCACATTTATTCTGGAAGCGGCGGATGACCTGGCATATAAGACGGCGGATATTGAAGATGCGTTCGTGAAAGGATTTATATCATATTATACATTAAAGGGAGAACTGGAAAAACTGGACCGGCTGGAGGCGGCGTCGCCTTTTCGGGCGTCGGATAAGCTGGGCCTGCTTTATGAGCGGGGCGTAAAAAAAGGCGTCAGCAATCCGGAAGATTACGCGGTGAAAAACTGGATCGTCAGCGCCCAGGGCTTTCTGATCGGCTGCGCAACTTTCGGCTTCACGTCCAATTATGACAGAATTATGGAAGGAACGTACCGGCATGATTTATTTCACGGCACATTCGGAGAAAAACTGATGGATCTTCTCGGGGATCTGGCCCGCCGGAAAGTATTTACCTCCCGGGCGATTTACAGAATGGAGGTACACGAGTCCACGATCCTCAACTATCTGATGGACAGACTGGTTCATGCGGTTCTGCATTTTGACACAGATAACAGAAAGGAATCTATTGACAATAAAATAGTTTCTTTCATATCGGATAACTATAAAAACGCATACCGGATTCAGGCAAATGGAAAGGGAGAGGCGGAAGAACTTTATCTCCGCCTGCTCCTTGTAACAGATTACGTATGCGGAATGACAGACAGTTATGCAAAGCGACTGTATCAGGAGATGAACGGTATTATCTGAATGAAAAATAATCTCCCGCGGATTCAGAGATAAGGATCCAGATTAAAAAATTATCTTTTTATCCTTCCGGTTCCCACGCATCTGCACCAGTGGCCGAAGGCGGGATCTTCACTGCGCTCGTCCGGTTCCAGATTCAAAAGGGGAACGTAATCTTCCGTAAACCGGGGGAATCCGAAAAGGTCGGCGGCTTTTGCCTCTCTCGGATCATAAATTCCCGGCACCCCGAGCCAGAGACGGCCGTCCTCCTCGGCGAGGAGCAGATGACTGTAGTTGCGGCAGCCGTGCAGCAGAAAGCTGTTGTCGGCCAGAAACCAGAAGCGGCGGGGAAGAACAGCTATATCAGACCGTTGAATCTTCCGGGCTCTTATTACTTTTTTTTCAGACGCACGTGCCTGACCGTCAGAAATTTCCTGTCCTGAGACATCGTCCCCGGAGTCGGCGGCTCCGGGGGAATCCGGCTTTAGTCCGGCGTCGGGGCGGGATTCGTCCGGAGAGGGACTTATAGGAACCGTATTATCCGGCGCCGGCGTCTGATCCGGTGTATCTGACGCGACGGAATCGGTCGCTTCAGGTGTTCGCAGCATATTCAGATCCGCGCGGAAAAAGGCGGAAGACGCCATCCAGAATACAGAAGAATCTTTATCCGGAAGTTTTATAAGAAAGCCGTCGATTTCTGAAAGAGGCCGATTTTCGGGGAAGTTTCGCTCGGATACGGACAGACGGACGGATATGCTTTTTCCGGTACAGTCAAGAACCGCGATTTTGCTTCCTGTAATGAAGCCGCCGTTTTTGTAAAAAGCGTACAGTTCGGGAACAGCTTCGTCTCCGGCGGAGATTTCTCTGACGCGGATCTGCAGAATGCATGTCTGATAATGCCGGGAAATTTTGATAAATCCTACATTTCTTTTTCGCGTGTTATTTTCATATTCATATAAATAATAAATACCGGGGTTCATACAATACCTCTGGTCTTATCTTGATTCATTTCAGTTTATTCGGGAAAAGAGGAAAAAAGAACAGAGAAGGGAAGGGAAAGATGAAAGCGGAAAACACCGACTATACAGACGAACAGAAAAAGACAGACGAAAAATATATGCGCCAGGCAATCGTGCAGGCCCGTAAGGCATTTAAACTGGACGAAACGCCTATCGGCTGCGTGATCGTACATGACGGAAAAGTGATCGGAAGAGGCTACAACCGGAGAAATACGGATAAGAGCCCTCTTGCGCACGCGGAAATCACCGCGATCAGAAAGGCAAGCAGAAAACTCGGCGACTGGCGTCTGGAAGAATGCACTTTGTATGTAACACTGGAACCATGTCAGATGTGCGCGGGGGCGATCGTACAGTCACGGATCCCGAGGGTGGTTGTGGGATGTATGAATCCAAAAGCCGGATGCGCCGGATCGGTTCTGAATCTGCTTGATGTGAAGGCGTTCAATCATCAGGCGGAGCTTACTGCAGGAGTGCTTGAAGAAGAGTGCAGCGCTCTGATGACTGGGTTTTTTAAAGAACTGAGAGAAAAAAAGAAGAAAGAAAAAGCGAAGGCCGCCGGAGTTGAAATGCATCCCCTTTATTAGACAAAATAGAAGTCTAACAAAAGAGGTTTTTCATGCCAAATATCAATTTTATTAATCGATGCTCGCTTAATTAGATGTTTTTTTGTTGCCAGAAGATATGTTCGAACGTTTAGAAGCATTTACTCATAATAAATTTATTTCGTCTATAAGATAATAATACGACAAAACCGCCCCGGTGCGCCAATACCAGGATGCCGGGTAACCGAAAATATAATACTTTAGAATGACTCTAATATTTTAGAAAAATTCACAAAAAATTTATTGATTTTTTACTATCATGGGCATATCATATAAGTGTAACGAGAGTTACTAAGTAAACGTGTCCTAGGTAGTAAGTCCCCATTATAAGGGTAAGGCTGAAACCTAGGATTTTTTGTTATAAGGGAGAACACACATGAAAACAGCAATTTTAGTGGATGGAGGATTTTATCGAAGACGAGCCTTTGTGGCATATGGGGATAAGCCCCCTTCTGAACGCGCAGATGAACTATATGCTTATTGTAAAAGGCATTTAAAAACGCATGGCGAAAATAGTGAGTTATATAGAATATTCTATTATGACTGTCCGCCTATGACCAGACAAGTATATCATCCACTAACACAGAAAAACGTAAATTTTGCGAAATCTGCTACTTATACTTGGGCAATGAGTTTTTTTGACGAATTAAAAAAGAAGCGAAAAGTAGCTTTACGTATGGGTGAACTTTCAGAACAGCAGGCACACTATGTGTTAAAAAATAATAAACTTAATCAATTAATTCGCGGCCAAATATCCATTTCTGATTTAACGGAAAAGGATTTCTTGTTCAGTGTAGAACAAAAAGGGGTAGATATGCGTATAGGTCTTGATATAGCATCTCTTGCATATAAAAGACAAGTAGACCAAATTGTACTTATTTCTGGTGATAGCGATTTTGTTTCCGCAGCAAAGTTAGCACGCCGTGAAGGAATTGATTTTATCCTTGATGCATTACATACAAATATTAAACCAAATCTTTTTGAACATATTGATGGACTACGAACATGTGATAACAGTTTTAAGCCAAAAACTGAAGCCGAATAAAAAACTCTTTTCGACATTTGGAGCGTTGTCGGAATATCTGCAATCAGATAATGTATTTATCTGGATATCTGGGGATGAGCTTTATTATATACAAATAAGACCGCCGGTTTTATGACAATCTGGCGGTCTTATTTGTATCCTTTTCCCGGAAGATCAGCCGAAACAGGAACCGCACAAACGGCCCTGCATAGCACATCTGCCAGAAGAACGCCATCGGGAAATCAAGGATAAAAGCGACCGGCGCCATAATGATCAGTTCATGGAACGCAGACAAAAAACACTGCCGTCCAGTCCGCCGATATTAAGGGCGATGTTGTAACAGATCATGGCATAGACCATGACAAACACCATAAGAATCGTAAAAACTATTTCCTGAAATTTAGTTTTGGGCATAAAAAATCCTCCTTAAATGATATCCGACAGAAAAATGTGTTGTTCGTTATCATTCGGGAGAATGTTTCGTTTCCAATAAAACCAGTTATCTGTTATTCTTTTACGTGCATTGCGCTTCGAACATGATCCACAGACGTTACCCCGGCAGTTGACTCAGCCCAGGCACCCTCACGGCACCCGAGAGGTCCTGCTTAGTGCTGCTCCGTTCCCGACCTGACACGGTTCACAGGTTCCCGTCGCGTGAGACCCGGACATCAACATCACTTACCGGGGGCAGCTCTGCAGACTGCCGCCCTCCGCGCAATATCACCCCTGCTATAGCGGATTGCAGGTACAAGGTACCGCTAACACCCCGGCTGCACGAGTCTTTAGTTTACATGCTTTTTGAGAAAATGTCAATGGATGAGGGGAAATATTCGGAATATGATGCTTCATATTATGGAAAAATTGCCGAAAAATGTATTTGATGATAGAATAGAGAACAAATTATGAAAAGAGGCATCTCCATGAACATTCTTTTAACTGCGGTTAATGCAAAATATATCCATTCCAATCTTGCCGTGTACAGCCTCCGCGCGTATGCGGAAAAATATAAAAAAGAAGTCAGTATTGCGGAATATACGATTAATCAGCAGACGGACGAGATACTGGCGGATATTTACCGCAGGCATCCGGACATCCTGTGTTTTTCCTGCTATCTCTGGAATATAACCTGCGTAAAGGAGATAATTACAGAAATTGCGAAGATACTGCCGGACACGGAGATCTGGCTGGGAGGGCCGGAAGTTTCGTACAATCCTCTGGAACTGCTGGAAAAGTATAAAATGCTTTCCGGGATTATGTGCGGAGAAGGAGAACAGACATTTCTCGAGCTGATGGAGTATTATCATCATGCAGAAGAACAGGAGGAAATAATACCGGATGCAAAAAGAAGGGACGGGGAGTTATCCCGGATCCGGGGAATCGCATACCGGAAGAGCGACGGGACGGTCGGGCGGACAGCGCCCCGTCCGGCTCTTGATCTGAGTACAGTGCCGTTTGCATATAAAAATATTAATGACTTCAGAAACCGGATCGTTTACTACGAATCCAGCCGGGGGTGCCCGTTTTCATGCAGTTACTGCCTGTCATCTGTTGATAAATGCCTCAGGTTCAGGGATCTGGAGCTTGTGAAAAAAGAACTGCAGTTTTTTATTGACAATGAAGTGCCGCAGGTAAAATTTGTAGACAGAACATTTAACTGCAGACGCGGACACGCCATGGAAGTGTGGAAGTACATTAAAGAACACGACAGGGGAATTACGAATTTCCATTTTGAGATTGCGGCGGATCTGCTGGATGAGGAAGAGATCCGTCTGATCCGCGGCATGCGTCCGGGACTCATCCAGCTTGAGATCGGGATTCAGTCTGCCAACAGCCGGACGATATCTGAGATAAAGAGAAAAATGGATCTGGAGAAGGTTGAACGGGCAGTAGCGGCGGTCAGGGAGAAACGTAATATTCACCAGCATCTGGATCTGATCGCGGGGCTGCCGTGGGAAGATTACAGAAGTTTTGCCGCGTCTTTCAACCGGGTCTGCGGCATGCGTCCGGACCAGCTCCAGCTGGGATTTCTGAAGGTGCTCAAAGGTTCTCTTATGTATGAGAAGGCAGGGGAATACGCGCTGGCATATCAGGACCGTCCGCCGTACGAAGTGCTTTTCACAAAATGGCTTTCATATGAAGAGATTATCCGTCTCAAACAGATTGAAGAAATGGTGGAAGTATATTATAACAGCGGCCAGTTTCAAAATACGATGAAGCGCATGGAGAGAGAGTTCGCGGATCCTTTTTCAATGTATGAGGCGCTGGCGGCATACTATGAGAGGAACGGATTTTTTCAGATCAGCCACTCGCGTACCGCAAGGTATGAGATTCTTTTTAATTTTATCAGAGAATCTGTGGGAACAGACGAAAACCGCCCGGAAATCATGGCAGAATATACAGAATGGTTGACATTGGACCTGTATTTGAGGGATAATGTGAGAAACCGCCCGGAATTTCTGGGAAAAAGCCGTGTAAGTCCGGATGAAGCGGCGGCGTTTTATAAAGAAGAGGAATCGTCCCGCAGGTATCTGAAGGACTATATCGGATATGACAGGCGGCAGATGAGAAAAATGACGCATCTGGAGAGAATACGCGGCGGACTTCTGCTGTTTGATTACCGGAACAGGGATCCGCTGACGGGCAACGCGGCGGTGTACTGTGTGGACGGACGAAAGACTGCCGATGAGATGACAGAAGGAAAGGAAGAACAATGAATTTTTATGATAAAAAAGTCAGGCGGATCATATCGATTATTATCGTAGCCATCGTAGCTGCGATGATTATAACGATGGTGGTGCCTTACGTGGTATAAACCATGACAGGAGGAGAAAGGTGAAGCCGGGAAAGATTACTCAGACCGCATGGAACCGGTCAGTAAAGAGACAATTGCATACAGAAGGGCAAGACCCGGTTTTCCATCCTTCTTATGAGGAGAACTGTTCGGGGCTTAAAGCGTGCCGGGAAAAGGCGGAGGACATTTTTGTGTGGAGCAGCGCGGCTGTGTCAGGGGACAGCCCTGAAACCGCCTGGTACGCGGCCTTTGAGGCGGCGGGAGAACTGGCGGCAAGAGGAGTTCCGGCGCAGGGGATTTCGCTTAGGATCCTTTTCCCGGAAGAAGCGCAGGAGGAACTGCTTGAGGCTGCGGCGGAAGCGGCGCGGGCGGCCTGTGGACAGACGGGAGCGGTTCTTACATGTCTGCAGGGTGAAGTGAGTTGTGCCGTGCGGAGTATGACTGCTTTCGCGGAAGCGGCGGGAACGGCTTCCGGGACGGAACTGACAGGCAGTATGCGGCCGGGTCAGGAGATAATCCTCTGCGGCTGTATCGGCCTGGAAGGGATGCTGCGCATACTGGATGAAGCCGGAGAAGAACCGGGAGGCAGATTCGTCCCGGCTTTTTTAAGACAGGCGGAAGAGCTCAGGAGCGAACTGGTAATGCCCGGACAGATTGTAAAAGTGTGCGGAACAGAATCAGCGGGAGGAGAGCCGCTTGCCGCGGCGGTCCGGCAGATCGGAAGCGGAGGCATCCTCGCCGCCCTGTGGGAAATGGCGGAGCGCTCCGGCTGCGGAATGGAAGTAAATATGGATGCAATGACGCTGAAACAGGAGACGGTCGAGATATGCGAGTATTATCAGCTGAATCCGTATCAGATGACCTCGGCGGGCAGTTACCTGATCGCGACGGAGCACGCGGAAGAGCTGCTGCGCGTACTGGAAAAGGAGGGAGTACGAGCCGGAAGGCTTGGGATTGCCAGAGCGCAGGCCGCGCGGGTGATCACAAGCAAAGAAGAGACAAGATATCTGGACCGGCCGGCGCCGGACAGCCTGACAGGCTGGCAGAGGACGCGGCTGAAAAAGCAGGAGCGCATATGGCCGGCAGGCACGGGTAAATAAAAAGGCGGTCGGAAACCGTGAAATAATGAATTAACGGGAGGGAACATCATGAACGAAAAAAAAGAAGCTCTTAGAATTGAGATTTTAAAATACATTGAAAAACACAGCCGCGTGGATCTGGGAGAGCTGGCGGTTCTGCTTGGGGTCAATGAGACGGACGTCGCAAATGAGATGGCGGAGATGGAGAAAGAAAAGATTATCTGCGGATATCATACGCTGATAGACTGGGACAGAGCCGGAGTGGAAATGGTAACCGCGCTGATCGAAGTGCGCGTGACGCCTCAGAGGGATCTGGGATTCGACCGGATCGCGGAGCGCATATACAATTATCCGGAAGTGTACGCTGTCTACCTGATTTCCGGAAGCTATGACCTGCTTGTCACACTGGAGGGAAAAACATTAAAAGAGGTTTCCAGATTTGTGTCCGAGAGACTTTCTCCGATTGACGAGGTGCTGAGCACGGCGACGCATTTTATACTGAAAAAATACAAAGACCACGGAACAATTATGGTTCCGCACAAAGAGTCGGAAAGGATGCTGGTGACACTGTGATGAGAAATCCGTTATCGAAAAAAATCATAGATATTCAGCCTTCCGGAATCCGTAAGTTTTTTGATGTGGCAAATGAGATGGAAGACGCGATATCCCTCGGAGTCGGGGAGCCTGACTTTGACACTCCGTGGAGAATCCGAGAGGAAGGTATTTTTACTCTCGAGAAGGGAAAAACATTTTATACGTCAAATGCGGGACTGCAGGAACTCAGAAATGAAATCTGCCGTTACCTCGAGCGCAAGATACATGTTTCCTATGATCCGAAACATGAGACTCTTGTCACGGTAGGAGGCAGCGAGGCCATTGATATCGGTCTGCGCTGCATGCTGGATCCGGGAGACGAGGTGCTTCTCCCTCAGCCCAGCTATGTTTCTTATCTCCCGTGTACGATAATGGCTGACGGAGTACCTGTGGTAATTCCGCTTCAGTATGAGAACCAGTTCAAGCTGACGGTGGAGGATCTGGAAAAATACGTTACGCCGAAGTCAAAGGTGCTGATTATGCCTTTCCCGAATAATCCGACCGGCTCCATTATGACAAAAGAGGATCTCGAGCCTGTGGCGGAATTCGTAAGAGAACATGATCTGTACGTGATTTCCGATGAGATTTACTCGGAACTTACATATGGAACGGAGCATGTTTCAATCGCGTCGCTGCCGGGTATGCGGGAACGCACCGTTGTCATAAACGGATTTTCCAAAGGGTTCGCCATGACGGGATGGAGACTTGGATACTGCTGCGGACCGGCCGCAATTATTGAGCAGATGACAAAACTGCATCAGTTCGCGATCATGTGCGCTCCGACCAACAGTCAGTACGCTGCCGTGGAAGGACTGAGAAACTGCGAAGATGAAGTTCAGGAAATGCGCAGATCTTATAATCAGAGACGGAGATTTCTGATGAATGAGTTTAAAAGTATGGGTCTGGAGTGCTTTGAACCGTTTGGCGCGTTTTATGTTTTCCCGAGCATAAGGGAATTTGGAATGAGTTCTGAAGAATTTGCGGAGCGGCTGCTTATGGAAGAAAAGGTGGCTGTCGTTCCGGGAACGGCTTTCGGAGAATGCGGAGAAGGATTTCTGCGGATTTCATACGCTTATTCGATTGATGATCTGAAAGAAGCCCTGGGCCGCGTGAGAAAATTCATATATCGGCTGAAAGAGGAAAAAGAAGCGTAAAAGTGAAAAATACGAAAAGGGCCGTGTGCCTTTCAGAAAAAGGGACTGTCCCTGTTTGAAAGACGCACGGCCCTTTTGCACCCGAAGAGGGAAGAAATATCAGGAGGAAGGATAAAAAAGATGATAAATATTGTGCTTTTGGAGCCGGAAATTCCGGCAAATACAGGAAATATCGGAAGAACCTGCGTCGCGGCGGGGGCGCGTCTGCACCTGATCGAACCGCTTGGATTCAGCCTGTCGGAAAAGGCGCTGAAAAGAGCGGGGATGGATTACTGGAAAGATCTGGACGTGACGACATATATTGATTACGCGGATTTCCTGGAGAAGAATCCGGGCGCGAAAATTTATATGGCGACTACAAAGGCAAGGAAAATATATACAGAAGTATCATATGAGCCGGACTGCTATATTATGTTCGGGAAAGAAAGCGCCGGGATCCCGGAGGAAATCCTTGTGGAAAATGAAGAGCGCTGCGTCCGGATTCCCATGGCGGAGTCTATACGTTCTCTGAATCTGGGCAACTCCGCCGCGGTAATTTTATACGAAGCGCTGAGACAGAACGGATTTCCCGGACTGGAAGAAAAGGGAAATCTTCACCGCCTTCACTGGACAGAGCAGCCCGGATAACGGAAGAAAACTATTATTAGCGAAAAAGATTATTAATTATATGACTTGCTGATAATTCTTTTGAATATTTTGCTGTGCTGGTATATAATATTGATAGGTTTGCATGGTAAAAATCCACAAAAAGATCGGCCGTATGAATGTGGATTAAGCTGGAAAAGATAATCATGGAAAACGTCAGCGTATCATCGGCATGGAAGGTGGTGGACGAAAATGGTAGAAGAGACGATTCGGCTTATACGGGAGGCGGAAGCACAGGCGGAAGAAATTGTAGACAACGCCCGCAAAAAGAGCCGGGAGATTCTTGAAGCGGCGGAGGAAAAAGCGAAGAAAATCAAAGAAGAAACCGCAGATAAAGCCGGGCGGGAGGCGGAAGATCTGGCCTGCCGGGCGGAGCAGGAGAGAGCGAGGCGCATCGAAGAAGCAGAAAAAGAGCTGGAGCAGGAACTTGGAGAACTCAGAGCGTCTGCGGAACCGAAAAAAGAGGCCGCCGCAGAGGCTGTTATTTCCGCTCTGGTCTGATGAAAGAAAAAGTCAGCAAAGGAGGGAAACATTATGTCGGTGCTTAAGATGCAGAGAATCAGTATCTGCGCTCTGAAGAAAGACCGTAAAGCGATCCTTGAAAAGCTGCAGAGCCTGGGAGTCCTGGAAGTAAGTCATATCATGGATGAAGACGATGTTTTTAAAACCATGGATACGGCGGGACAGCGCCAGGGGTTCGAGCGGGCCGCGGCTTCTGTGGATCTGGCGCTGGAGCTTCTGGAAAAGTACGCGCCGGAGAAGAAATCCGTTTTCGCCGCGCTGGAAGGCAAGAAGCTGATTACTGCAAAGACGGAAGCCGCTGTCAGAGAGGAACGGCGGGAACTTCTGAAGACGGCAAAGCAGATATATGATCTGGACAGGGAACGGGCGGAACAGGCCGCGGCCGCGGCAAGATACGAAAACAGCATAGAGAGCCTTATGCCCTGGATGGCATTTGATATGCCCGTAAAAGTGACAGAGACAAAACGGACGGTCACAATTCCGGGGATGATGCCCGGAGGAACAACGCTGGAATCTGTATATGAACTTCTGGAGGAACACGCGCCGCAGACGGAGGGAGCGGATGTTCATATAATATCGTCAGAGCAGAATATGGTCTGTCTGGCGGTGATCTGTCTGAAAGAAGACGCGGGCGCCGTGGAAGATGCTTTGAGAAGCGGAGGGTTCGCGAGGCCCTCGCAGAACTGGGACGACACTCCGGCCGACGAAAAAGCAGAACTGCTTTCCAGGATCGGGGAGTGCAGGCGGCGGATCGGCGCCATAGAAGAACAGCTTTCCGGTCTTGCGCGGCAAAGGGAAAAACTGAAAATTGTCGCTGATTATTACAGAGTCCGGGCGGATAAATACGCAGTGCTCGGCCAGCTTCCGCAGTCCAGAAGAACTTTTGTAATAAGCGGCTATATTCCAAAATGCGAAGCAGAATACGTGTCCGGTTATCTCCGGGAGAAATACGACTGCGCGGTTGATGTAGAGGAACTCGGAGAGGATGAGGAACCGCCGGTGATTCTGAAGAATAATCCTTTTTCCGCGAACATGGAAGGAATCGTGGAATCCTACGGGCTGCCCCACAAAGGAGAGATTGATCCGACTGCGGTTATGTCGTTTTTCTATATTTTTTTCTTTGGAATGATGCTGTCCGACGCGGCGTACGGCGCTCTGGTCGCTCTTGTATGCGGCGTGCTTGTGCGGAAGTTCCCGGGAATGTCTCCGGGGATGAAAAAGTCGCTGAAACTGT
Organism: uncultured Mediterraneibacter sp.; assembly: GCA_944381125.1. Lineage (GTDB taxonomy): Bacteria > Bacillota > Clostridia > Lachnospirales > Lachnospiraceae > Mediterraneibacter. Next base: position 12,372 of record CALWKB010000094.1, read on the forward strand.
TTTTTTACTGCGGGCTTTCCACCCTTGTATGGGGTATTCTTTTCGGAGGATATTTCGGAAATATTGTAGACATCGTATCGCAGAAATTTTTCGGACACACGGTTACGGTGCCGGCGCTCTGGTTTATTCCGCTGAATGACCCGATGAAGCTGCTTGTGTATTCGCTTCTGTTCGGAGTGATCCATCTGTTTACCGGGCTCGGGATAAAAGGATATCTCTGCCTGAGAGACAGACAGTATATGGACTTTTTCTGCGATGTGGCGCTCTGGTTCATGCTGCTTGCGGGACTGATCCTTATGCTTCTCCCAAGCGACATATTTGCTTCGATTGCGCAGACAGAAATTGTATTTCCGCACGCGCTCAACCTTGCGGCCCGGATTCTGGCGGCGGCGGGAGCCGCGGGCATTTTGCTGATGTCCGGAAGAAGTTCCCGGAATCCCGTCCTCAGGATCGCGCTGGGAGCATATGATCTTTACAATATTACCGGATGGCTGAGCGACGTACTGTCTTATTCCCGCCTGCTCGCCCTGGGGCTGGCAACCGGTGTAATCGCGTCGGTAATCAATCAGATGGGAAGCATGCTTCCGAATAATGTGATCGGAGTCATCTTTTTTGTAATTATATTTATAGCAGGGCATACGCTGAATCTGGCGATTAATCTGCTGGGCGCGTATGTGCATACGAACCGCTTGCAGTTCGTTGAGTTTTTCGGAAAGTTTTATGAGGGCGGCGGACGGCCCTTCAATCCGTTCAGAGAAAACACAAAATATGCAGATGTGAAGGAGGAAACTTGAGTATGGGTATTTTAAGTGAATTAGGGATTGTGTATGCATTGCTGGGCGCGGCTGTTGCCGTTTTGTTTGCGGGCTGCGGTTCGGCCATCGGCGTGGGAATTGCAGGCCAGGCGGCCTCCGGAGTAGTGACGGAAGACCCGGGTAAATTCGCAAAAGTTCTGATTATCCAGCTGCTTCCGGGTACGCAGGGCCTGTACGGACTTCTGGTAGGATTTATTACCCTGTCAAAAATCGGTATTCTGGGCGGCGGAATCGCGGATGTTTCTGTTACGACGGGACTTCTGATTCTGGCGGCATGCCTGCCGGTCGGTATTGTCGGCCTCCTTTCCGGTATTTCACAGGGAAAGACCGCGGCGGCGGCGATAGGAATCGTCGCGAAGAAGCCGGATCAGTTTGGTAAAGCGATGCTCTTCCCCGCGATGGTGGAGACATATGCGATTCTGGCGCTTCTGATTTCATTCCTCGCCGTAAACGGAATCCAGGTATAAGGCGACGGCGCGAAAAGTCAGGTGCGAAAAAGGAGAACGTGAAATATGAGTGGACTGGATAGAATGAAAGCCAGGATTCTGGAAGAAGCAGAACAGTCTGCCGCGGAGATCCTCGGTAAGGCGGAAGAAGAAGCCGGCGCGGTGGTCCGGGCGGCCCGGGAGGAAGCCGGCGCAAAAGCGATGGAGAGTGCGGAGCGCGCAAAGAGAGCCGGAGAGGAAACGCGGGAACGGACGGAAGCTTCTCTCGATATGCGCAGAAAGCAGGCGTATCTCGCGGCAAAGCAGGAAATTATCAGGGATGTTCTGCGGACGGCATATGAAAAAATAATGAATCTTGATGACGAAAGATATTTTGGGCTTCTGGAAAAGATGCTGAGAAAATATGCGGCTGCCCGGGAAGGCGTTATTTATTTTTCAAAAAAGGATCTGCGGCGGATGCCGGAGGAATTTGAGCGGAAAATAAAAGCGGCTGCTGCGGACCGGGGCGGGAGCCTGACACTGTCCTGCGATCCTGCGGATATAGACGGAGGATTTATCCTGGTATATGGCGGAATAGAAGAGAACTGTACGATAAAGGCGGTTTTTGATTCGAAGAAAGATGAGCTGTCAGATCAGATTAACCGGCTGCTGTTCGGATAGAGCGCGACCGTAAGGAGGGTGAAATTTGAGCAAGACAAAATATACTTACGCGGTTGCCCGCATCCGCGCCCTGGAAACGTCGCTTCTGTCCGATAAAGACGTCGAGCAGCTTCTGTCCTGTAAAACGGCTGAACAGGCGCTGCGGACCGTGATGGAAAAAGGATGGGGAGATCCGGCGTCCGGCGCGGATATGGACTCTGTGCTGCGGCGGGAAGAGGAAAAAACCTGGGAAGTGATCCGGGACGTCGCTCCGGATATGAGCGTGTTTGACGTTCTGTCATTCCCGAAGCTGTATCATAATCTGAAAGCCGCGGTGAAAGAGGTTTGTACGGAGACGGACAATCCGAATATTTTTTATGACGACTGTCCGGTTCCGGGAAAGGAAATGCTGGAAATTATCAGAAACAGGGAATTTTCCAGGCTTCCGGGAAACATGCCGCAAACAGCGGCGGAGGCCTTTGACCAGCTGCTTCATACGAGAGACGGGCAGCTCTGTGATATTACGATAGATAAAGCGGCGCTGGAGGCGATTTATGAGGCCGGAAAGCGCTCGGGCGAGAAGATTATCGCAGATTATGCGGACACAACAGTGGCTATTGCAGACATTAAAATCGCCGTGAGATCCCGGAAAACCGGAAAAAGCGCAGATTTTATGCGAAGCGCCATGGCGGAATGCGCAAGCATCCGCACAGATCAGCTGATCCGGGCCGCGCTGGCGGGAGAGGAAGAAATCGCTCAGTATCTGGAAGGAACTTCCTACGCAGGCGGAGCGGACGCCCTCCGGGAATCGCCGTCATCTTTTGAAAGATGGTGCGACAACCGGCTGATCGAATCTTTGAAGCCGCAGAAATATGAGTCATTTTCTGTCGGCCCCCTGCTTGCTTATCTTATCGCGAGAGAAAATGAAATAAAGACGGTTCGGATTATTCTCACCGGAAAACAGAATGGTTTTTCAGAAGAAGCGATCCGGGAAAGGGTAAGGGAAATGTATGTATAAGATTGCGGTGATCGGTGATTATGACAGCATCTACGGCTTCGCCGCGCTGGGCCTGAGCATATGTCCCGTGAAAACCCGGGAGGAAACAAGAGATATTCTGCGGCGGCTGGCGGAAGGGAAATATGGCATTATATACATTACCGAGGCTGCGGCGGCGCAGGTGGAAAGCGAAATAGAAGAATACCGCGATAAAACGATACCGGCAATTATCCGCATCCCCGGCGTGTCGGGAAATACGGGAGCCGGCGTGGAAGGTGTGAAAAAGACTGTGGAGCAGGCCGTAGGGTCAGATATTCTGTTTGGAGGAGTAAGCTAATGAGCGCAGGAGTAATAAAAAAAGTCGCGGGCCCGCTTGTCATTGCCAGCGGGATGCGGGACGCAAATATGTTTGACGTAGTCCGGGTGAGCAGTCAGCGTCTGATCGGCGAAGTGATTGAGATGCACGGAGACGAAGCGTCGATTCAGGTATATGAAGAGACATCAGGGCTGGGACCGGGAGAGCCGGTAGAGTCCATGGGAGTTCCCATGTCGGTGGAACTCGGCCCGGGACTGATCGCAAGCATTTATGACGGAATTCAGAGGCCGCTGGACGACATTATGAAAATATCGGGCAACAATCTGAAGCGGGGCGTAGAAGTGCCTTCCCTGAAAAGGGACAGAAAATGGGAGTTTGTTCCCGTGAAAAAATCCGGAGACCGGGTGGAAGCCGGAGATGTGATCGGAACCGTACAGGAGACGGTTCTTGTACAGCAGAAGATTATGGTTCCGTACGGCGTCAGCGGAATTCTCAAAGAGATCCGGGAAGGATCATTTACCGTGGAAGAAGTAGTGGCCGTCGTGGAGACGGAAAACGGCGAGAGGGAACTTACGCTGATGCAGAAGTGGCCGGTCCGTCAGGGACGGCCGTACAGAAAAAAGCTTCCGCCGAAAATGCCGCTGGTAACCGGACAGAGAGTAATTGACACGTTTTTCCCCATTGCGAAAGGCGGCGTCGCGGCTGTGCCGGGACCGTTCGGAAGCGGGAAGACAGTGATTCAGCATCAGCTTGCCAAGTGGGCGGAAGCGGATATTGTCGTTTACATCGGATGCGGCGAGCGTGGAAATGAGATGACGGACGTGCTGAATGAATTTCCGGAGCTGAAAGATCCGAAGACGGGACAGCCGCTGATGCAGAGGACGGTTCTTATCGCAAACACTTCGGATATGCCTGTTGCCGCCCGGGAGGCGTCGATTTATACAGGAATTACGATTGCGGAATATTTCCGCGACATGGGATATTCTGTCGCTCTGATGGCGGATTCCACATCCCGGTGGGCGGAAGCCCTTAGGGAAATGTCCGGCCGTCTGGAGGAGATGCCGGGTGAGGAAGGTTATCCGGCATATCTCGGAAGCCGGCTTGCGCAGTTTTATGAAAGGGCGGGGCATGTGGTTTCCCTCGGCAAAGAGGGTCGCGAAGGCGCGCTCTCGGTAATCGGAGCGGTGTCGCCTCCGGGAGGCGATACATCGGAGCCTGTGTCACAGGCAACGCTGCGAATCGTGAAAGTATTCTGGGGACTCGACTCGGCGCTTGCATATAAAAGGCATTTCCCGGCGATTAACTGGCTGAACAGTTACTCTCTCTATCTGGACGATATGGAAAAGTGGTTTAACGCGGAAGTCGCGCCTGACTGGATGGAAGGGAGACAGAAGATGATGACGCTGCTTCAGGAAGAGGCGGAGCTGGAGGAGATTGTGAAAATGGTGGGAATGGACGCGCTTTCCCCGGGTGACCGGCTGAAGATGGAGGCCGCCCGTTCAATCCGCGAAGACTTCCTGCACCAGAACTCTTTCCATGAAACAGATACCTACACGTCGCTGAAAAAACAGCATATGATGCTGCTGCTTGTCAACGCATTTTATGACAGATCAAAAGAAGCGCTCGGCAGAGGCGCGTCGCTGAAAAAGCTGATTTCCATGCCGGTAAGGGAGCAGATCGGACGTTTCAAGTATGTGCGGGAGGAAAATCTGGATGAAGAGTTCCGCAAAGCGGATGAAAATCTGAGCGCCCAGATTGCGAACGCATTTGTAAAGGAGGAACGGTAGATGCCAAAAGAGTACAGAACCATACAGGAAATAGCGGGTCCGCTGATGCTTGTGCGCGGCGTGGAGCATGTGACGTACGACGAACTGGGAGAGATAGAGCTGGCCGGGGGAGAAACCAGACGGTGCAAAGTCCTTGAAGTAAACGGCACGGACGCTCTTGTGCAGCTTTTTGAGAGCTCTACGGGTATAAATCTCTCGAACAGCAAAGTCCGCTTCCTGGGAAGAAGCATGGAACTGGGCGTGTCGGAAGACATGCTGGGCCGGGTGTTCGACGGACTGGGCCGTCCGATTGACGAAGGCCCGGAGATTCTGCCGGAAGCCAGGATGGATATAAACGGACTTCCCATGAACCCGGCGGCCAGAAGTTATCCGGAAGAATTTATTCAGACAGGAGTCTCGGCCATTGACGGCCTTAACACTCTGGTAAGAGGGCAGAAGCTTCCGATTTTTTCCGCGTCCGGACTGCCTCACGCGCAGCTCGCGGCACAGATCGCGAGACAGGCGAAAGTGCTGGGAACAGATGAAAATTTCGCGGTAGTGTTTGCCGCGATGGGAATAACATTCGAAGAGTCGGATTTCTTTATCGAGAGTTTTCGGGAGACGGGCGCGCTTGATCGGACGGTGCTTTTTATTAATCTCGCGAATGATCCTGCCATTGAGCGTATCGCGACACCGAAGATGGCGCTGACGGCGGCGGAATATCTCGCTTTTGAGAAAGACATGCATGTTCTCGTTATTCTGACGGATATAACAAATTACGCGGACGCCCTCAGAGAAGTATCCGCGGCCCGCAAAGAAGTGCCGGGACGAAGAGGATATCCCGGATATATGTACACGGACCTGGCGTCCATATATGAAAGAGCCGGCCGGCAGAACGGAAAAAAAGGAAGCATCACCATGATTCCCATACTCACCATGCCGGAAGATGACAAGACCCATCCGATTCCCGATCTGACGGGGTACATCACAGAGGGGCAGATCATTCTGAGCCGTGAACTGTACCGCAAAGGCATCACGCCGCCGGTAGACGTGCTTCCGTCTCTGTCCCGGCTGAAAGACAAGGGAATCGGCGAAGGCAAGACAAGAGCGGATCATTCCAATACCATGAACCAGCTGTTTGCCGCGTATGCCAGAGGAAAAGACGCGAAAGAACTTATGGTAATTCTCGGCGAGGCGGCTCTTACAGAGATTGATCTGATGTACGCAAAATTTGCGGACGCCTTTGAACAGGAATATGTCTCGCAGGGTTATCACACAGACCGCAGTATCGAAGAAACACTGGATCTGGGATGGAAGCTCCTCCGGATGCTGCCGCGAACCGAACTCAAACGAATCGACGACAAATATTTAGACAAATATTACGGGGCCTGTCCCGGAAGCCGGAGGCGGGAATGCCCCGAAGCGTAAGCGGAAAAAGGAGGTGGCGTATTGGCGGCGAAACATGTGAATCCGACCCGGATGGAGCTGACCCGTCTGAAGAAAAAACGGATTACGGCAATCCGCGGTCATAAGCTGCTGAAAGACAAACGGGATGAACTGATGCGGCAGTATCTTGATCTTGTGCGTGAAAATATGGAAGTCCGGAAAAGGGTGGAAGCGGGAGTCCGCTCCGCCAACCGGAATTTTGTGATTGCGAAAGCCGGGATGTCGGAAGCGGCGCTGAATACGGCGCTTATGGCTCCGAAACAGGAAGTGAATCTCCGAACCGGTGAGAAAAACGTCATGAGCGTGGAGATACCGACGTTCGAGTACACTACAAGAACAGCAGATGAAAACGATATCTATTCTTATGGATTTGCCTTCACGTCAGGCGATCTGGACGGCGCGGTAAAATCTCTGGCGGATATTCTTCCTGATATGATACGTCTCGCGGAATGCGAGAAGGCCTGCCAGCTTATGGCCGCGGAAATAAAAAAAACGAGAAGACGGGTGAATGCCCTGGAGCATGTGATTATACCGGAAACGGAAGAAAATATAAAATATATCACAATGAAACTGGACGAGAATGAAAGAAGTACTCAGATCCGGCTGATGAAGGTGAAGGATATGATGCTGGAGGAAGCGCATCATTACAATGAAAAACAGAGCAGGACTTCTGAATGCGTCTGACGATTCGGCGGACGGCGTTTATCCGAAAAAAACTGCATGGAAAACAGTCTGTGAAAACAGGCTGTTTTTCTGTGCCGGGGAAGACGCGGAGCAGGTTATATCTTTTATGCTTTGAACAGATGTGTTAC
>CALWKB010000095.1 GCA_944381125.1 uncultured Mediterraneibacter sp.
GTTCCGGTAATTCTGGGCGAAAACAGCAAAAAGATGGCAGAAAATAGAAATTGTTCGCACATGACTGTTGTTATAATCTATGAAGATATAATTCGGGTTACAGGGATTCTGTAAGGGGGCATAATGAAGAAGCAAAAGAAAGAAAATGTAGAATTTCGTTATTATGAAATGCCCCGGGGGATGTCTGTCCTGGCGCTTTTAGGAGAAAAGTGGGAGGTTCCCTACGGACGGGATGCCATGCATTTTCATAATTATCTGGAGATAGGATATTGCTACGATGGCGAAGGGGTGATTTACCTTGGGGAGGAGAGTTTCCCCTATGCCCCGGGAACGCTTACCGTAATCCCGAGAAATTTTCCGCATCATACCGTCGGTGTCAACAAGGAACCCCAGAAATGGGAATATCTGTTTGTTGATTCAGACAGTATTTTGCAGCAGGCGTTTTCCGGAAAGCCCTTTATTGCGGAGAAAATGCTGGAAAGGCTCCATTCAAGGATGTTTCTGCTGCCAAAAGGCAGAGCGGCGAAAGCAGAGGCGCTTTTGAAAATGATTTTTGAGGAAATGCGGGTAAAGCAGGAGTTCTATGTGGAAATTGTCCGGGGAGAATTATTCTCTCTTCTTATGGAATTGATCCGGCAAAATCCGGGGAGCATGGTCAGCGAGATAGGATTATCCGGCGATCAGTGTCTGTCGGATATTCTGGAAACACTGGAATATATGCAGTGTCATTACCGGGAAAATATCCACATCGAAGATCTGATAAAGATCAGCCATATGAGTGAGACGCATTTCCGCCGGAAGTTCAGGGAGTATATGAATACGTCCCCCGCAGAATATATCAACCTGCTGAGAGTTCGGAAGGCCTGTGAGCTGCTGGCTCGCACCACGGATGACATTGCAGATGCGGGAGTGCAGGCAGGGTTTCAGACGACGGGGACTTTCATTCGGAATTTCAAGAAATTTATGGGAATGGTTCCGCGGGAATGGAGGAAAACAGCCATGAAAGAAATAGATAATCCGGTAAACTATCATGTTTCCATACGGAAGGGGTGGTAAAACAAAATTTGTGGACAGGTTGTATTTCTCCGGCAAATCTCTAAAGGAGCCATTTACCGGAATATCCTGGAAATACAGCATTTTGGAAAGAGAAAAAAGCAGAAAGGAACTTGTTTATGAAAGAAAAACGAAAAAAAACATTCAGGACAATGCTGGCGGCAGCGTTGTGTGCAGCCATGTGTCTGACGGGAACCGCATTTATGCCGTTGACGGTGAAAGCGGCGGACAGGACAGAGGCAGCTGCAGAGAAAGGAGGCAGAGGGGAAGAAAGCGCCGATGCAGCGGAGTATGCGCTTGAGACTATGCCAGAGGAGAAGGTACCCGATGATTATCTGGATGACAACGGCGTGCATGTATATGCTGAAACACCGGGAGATACTTACTCAGAGAAGTATGAGGTAAAAGTAAACGAAACGAAAGTCCCGGCGGTGGTTTATAACGCGAACGGCAACAATTTTGATATTGCCCGGTTTGCCACTAATGAGACGGAGCCTGAGATTACGGTGACGGTTCCGAATATTGAGATTGAGACGGTGAAGGTTTATCCGGAGCGCTATTACAGTCCGGACAGCCTGAGTGTGAGTGCGGACAGGCATACGCTTACCTTCCGGATGTCAGAGAAGAGCAATCTGCGCTATGCCTTTGTGATGATCAATGGCGGACCGGCGGATCAGGCAGGCAAGCCCTATCTGGCGCTGATTAATGATCCGGTGGAGACTGACAAACCGGATCCGGATGCAGCGAACGTGCTGGATTTTGCGGAATTCAGCGAAGCGTATATGGCGGAACATCCAAACAGCGAAGTGCAGACATCGGAACCGGCCGGTACGACTGAGGGAGGAACTGCCTATGAGGCTGGCAAACTGGTTCCTCAGGATACAAAAGATGTCCGTTATCCGGATCAGCGGATTATGCAGGAAGATGACCTGACCTATGCTCTGCAGGCGGCGCTGGATGAGATCTATGCAGCGGGATCGCCGTATGATACCCTGTATTTTCCGGCTGGAACTTACACCTGCTCCGGTCTGGAGATCCGGAACCGGAACGGTAAGGACGTCACCATCTATATGGAAGAGGGCGCTCTGGTGAAGAACCGGATTCAGGAATGTATGCAGGCCATGGAGCCGGCCATCGGGATCTGGGATTCTTCAGATATTACTATTTCCGGCAGGGGAATTTTTGACGGGAACGGCGTAGCCAACTACAGCCTGGACCGTCATGACGCCAAGGACAGCTGCCATCAGGGCGGCGTAATGATCATGCGGTCTTCCGATATCACATTCAACGATACTTATGTGCGTGACGCCAAGCAGTGGAACTGGGAATCCCATGGAAGCAAGGGATGTACGCTCAATAATATCAAGGGGCTGACGCCTTACAATCAGCCCTGGGTGGACGGACTGGATATGGCCAGCGCCCAGGATCTGACCATCAACGGGGCGCTGACTCTGGGAAATGACGACAACTTTGCCAGCGGCCATTATAATCCCAGCGATGGATTTACCAATACCGTTCCCGGTTATGACCAGTATAATGCGGACTGTAAAGAGTGGGATACCGGGGATTCTTTCAATGTGTCAGTGAATAATACCCTGGGATGGAGCTATGCCGGGGGAAATGGCGTCCGGATGGGACATAACTGTTACGGACATGCATTGAAAAATTATACATTCACCAATGTAAATACTACGAATTTCCAGGGCGGAGACAGAGGAATTACGATTCAGAATAATACGGGAACCTATCCCAGATATGAATCGATTGTTTTTAATAACTGTTCCTTTGATACGACCCGTGTGGGAACTAATTTCCAGATTATGGGAAGCGCCGGTGATCTGATCGGACAGGTTACCCTGGATAACTGCTGGTTCTCCAACGGAAACGCTTCCAGCCAGGCGGAAAATATTGAAAGTCTGACCATCCGCGATCTCTACATTGGCGGGGAGAAGGTGGAATACAGCAATTTTGCGAATTTGACCACCGGTAATATTACGGATTTCGACTATGACTGGAAGGACAATGCGGTCCCGGCTTTTACAGCTCCGGAGCAGACTTCCTATGCGGTGAAGGTGGGAGAAAAGCTTGAGTTTCAGGTGGCAGCGTCCGATGCGGATGCGGATGATACGGTAACGTTATCTGCGGCAGGGCTTCCGGATGGAGCACAGTTTGACACAGAGTCCGGAACGCTTACCTGGACGCCGGCGGAGAACCAGCTGGGAGAGTATCAGGTAACCCTTACTGCACAGGACAACCACGGGGCGAAGACGACACGAACGCTTTCCTTTACGGTAAATGATAAAGTGGGAAACAGCGCGCCGGTGTTTGATGCATTCGAGGACGCTCCCTATACCGTGAAGACAGGAGAATCCCTTCAGTTTACGGTAAGCGCGTCAGATGCGGACGGCGATGCAGTGACCCTGGCGGCAGAAGGACTTCCCAGAGGAGCGGATTTTGACGCTGCGACGGGAGCTTTCACCTGGACGCCGTCTGCCAGCCAGGAGGGTGAGCAGGTGCTTGCCTTTACGGCGACTGATCCATGGGGCGCGTCTGCAAGAGCAGAAGTTGTCGTGACCGTGGAGGCCGGCAACTGGGAGAATATCGATGTGTCTGCGTCTGAAGACAGTTATCTGGCAGGCTGGAAGACTGAGAAAAACAATAACTACAGTGATAATGAATACCTGAGGACCCGCAGAATGGACGGGGCTGCCGCAGATCCGGACAAGTATGGCCTCTGGGGCGAAAAGATCACCAGTACATCCGATTCCGGGGACGCCAAGATCAGCGTTCTGAAATTTGATGCAGCACAGGTGAAAGAAAATCTGGAAAATCTGGAAAAAGCGGAACTGGAACTGACGCTGATCAACAGAAGAGACAGCAAATATACCGGAGAGGACCGTCTGATGGCAGTATCTGTGACCGGCGGCTGGAACGCTTCGGATGTAACCTGGAATACACATCCGGAGTGGAATACGGATCAGATCTTTTATTCAGAACCGTTTAAGGTAGATTCAAACGGAAGTGTCAAAAATGACGTATCCATTGTAAATTCTTCTTATGACGGTACGAAGGCGACCATTGATGTGACAGAGCTTGTAAAAAATCTGCCGGCGGATGCGGAAACCGTTTCCATTGCAGTGTGTGAGGAAAAAGGATATGAGCTTGCTTTTGCCAGCGCAGAGGGCGCGGCAAAGCTGGAAGAAGATAAAGACGCTGCCCCGGTGCTTCGCCTGACGGTGAAGAAGCCGCTGGGCCCGGAAGTGGAAGCCGGAAGATTGTCTGTCAGCGAGGATGCTTTTGCGGGAAGCTGGGGAACGGATCAGACAAAAAACTTCGGCGACGAGAACTTTGTCCGTGTAGCTTATGGCCGGGATTCCACAGGAGTGCTGGGAACTGATGGCGGCAGCGATAATAAGGTGACTTATCTGAAGTTTGACCTTTCCTCTCTGAATACGGACAGTTTTGACCGGGTGAAGCTGCAGATGACCCTTCTGGGTGTGCGCAGGGAGGAAGCAAAGAATCACGATACTCAGATCCTGGTCGGCATGGCGGAGGATACTTCCTGGAGCGAGGGAGAACTGACCTGGCAGAACAAGCCGGCAGTGGAAACAAGCGAGGCGAATCTGACGGTTTCAGATACCTTTAACACGGGAACTGTTGTGAATAATGATCCGAATCTGATCTCTGCGCCGGAAGGCACTGTGGTAAATGTGGATGTGACCAGATATGTGCTGGCCGCACTGGAAGAGGGGCAGGATACGCTGACGCTGGTGGTGAATGCGGATAACAAAGATGACGTACTGATGAACACCGACGTCAACCGTTATTATTTTGTAAGCAAAGAAGGTGCGGCCTTCTATGAGGGCGGCGAGAATATGGCTCCCGCGCTGGTGCTGACAAAGTATGAGCCGGCGGGAGAAAAGGAACTGACAGACATTCAGGTAACCGGAAATCCGGAAAAGACCAGCTACCGTCTGGGCGAGGCGTTTGATCCGACGGGACTGGAAGTAACAGCATCCTACAGTGACGGATCAAAGGAAGTCATAGATGCCAGGAAGCTGGAGATTGCAGGTTTTGATTCCTGCCAGCCCGGCACAAAAAATATGACAGTATCCTATGAAGGAAAAACAGCTTCCTTTGAGGTGAATGTGACAGAGGAGCTTGCAGAAGGCCTGAATCTGAAGGAACTGAAACTGGATACTCCTCCGGCAAAGACGGAATATCAGATTGGAGAAAAAGAAATCAGCCTTGCAGGCATGAAGCTGACGGCTGTTTACGAAGGAGCTGCCGGCGACGTCCTGGCTGAGATTTCTGCTGAGGATGAAGGAATCGCCATCAGCGGATTTGACAGCAGCCGGGCGATGGAAAGTCAGGAGATTACGCTGACCTTTGCCGGTAAATCTGTTACCTTTACGGTAACCATCAAAGAAGCGCCTCATGTACATACGATGAAGAAGGTGGAAGCGAAACCGGCCACCTGTACGGAAAACGGCAATGCAGAATACTATATCTGCGAGGGCTGCGGCAGATATTTTGCCGATGAAGCAGGCGAGAAGGAAATCGTTCTGGCAGATACGGTGATTGCGTCTTCCGGCCATGTCTGGGACGACGGTAAGGTAACGAAGGAGCCGACAGAGACAGAAGAAGGCATCCGTACTTATACCTGTACGGTCTGCGGCGAAACTTATACAGAGCCGATTGACAGGCTGGAGCCCTCCAAAGATCCTTCCCAGGATGGTCAGGGCAGCGATACAGACAATCAGGGCGGTTCTGATACCGTCATTCCCGGAGAACAGGATGGAAATAGTTCCGGTACCGGTACATCCGGAAACAGCGGAACTGCCGGGCAGAGCGGAAGTCATGCGGACGGCGCGAATCCCGTAAAAACCGGAGATGAGAGCATGACGCCGGGATGGATTCTTGCGTTGATTGCGTCGGCAGGCGCAGGCAGCGGCGCGCTGATTTACAGAAGGAGAAAAGAGCAGGCATAGATCTTTCCGGTCTGTTTCGGAAAAATATGGCTCAAAGCCTTTAAAATATGGCTTTGAGCCAATTTGTCTATATTGGGGATATTTTTTACATTTTCCGAAAAAATTATTATAGAGGAGGATGTGTGAAAACATCCGCCGACGGGTATCAGATGGCTGAACTGTTACAGAAAACAGCTTAATTTTCATCAATTGATTGACACATATTTCGAGCAGTATTACCATATTTACATAGAGAAAATATTGCGTACTTATCCAGGTTCATAATCGGGTGAACATCTCTACCAGCCGCTGAAAACGGCTGACTATAAGTATGCCGGAGAGATGGGCTTATCATCCGGTATGTTATAAAGAGAGGAGACAGAACTGATGAATGGATCTATTTTTATTTTGAAAGGAAATATTGTTTACAGTAAGAGTCAGACGGAGTTTGCCATATGCGAGCACAGCTATCTTGTGTGCAGGGACGGGAAGGTTGACGGGATCTATCGGACGCTTCCCTTCCGGCTGGGCGGCAATCCGATCCGTGACTTCGGAGACTGTCTGATCATACCGGGAATGACGGATCTGCACACCCACGGATCACAGTATGCGCTCCGCGGGACCGGAATGGACCGGGAACTTCTGGAGTGGCTGGAAACAGCGCCGTTTCCGGAAGAAGCGAAATTCTCAGATGTGGAGTACGCAAAAAAAGCATATGGAATATTTGTGGAAGATCTGAAAAAAAGTCCGGTCACGAGAGCGTGTGTTTTCGCGACAGTTCACAGAGAAACCGTAATGATTCTGATGGATCTCTTGGAAAAAAGCGGGCTGGAGACATATGTGGGAAAAGTGAATATGGACCGGAACTGCCCGGAGTCTCTCCGGGAGAAAACCGCGCTGTCGGCGTCCGAGACAAAGACGTGGATCAGGCAGGTACAGGAAAGACGATACAGGAATACTCACCCGATACTGACGCCGCGGTTCATTCCGGCCTGCAGCGATGAGCTGATGGACTGCCTGAGCCGGCTGCAGAAAGAATACCGCCTGCCGGTACAGTCTCATCTGTCGGAAAATCCGGAAGAAATCCGCTGGGTGAAAGAGCTTCGTCCAGATGCGGAATTTTACGGGGAAGCATATGACAAATCCGGGCTGTTCGGGGGAGAATGTAAAACGGTGATGGCCCACTGCGTGCACAGCTCTGAAGAAGAAATACAGCTGATGAAAGAGAAGGGTGTGTTTGTGGCCCACTGTCCGGAGTCCAACGCAAATCTTGCTTCCGGGATTGCGCCGGCAAGGAGATTTCTTGACAGAGGACTTTCCGTCGGACTTGGAAGCGACGCGGCGGCGGGAACGTCTCTGAACATTTTCGCGGTGATGCGGCAGGCGCTTCAGGCGTCAAAGCTGAGATGGAGAATACTCGATAAAAACGAGAAGCCTCTGACCGTGGAGGAAGTATTTTATATGGCGACCAAGGGCGGAGGGGAATTCTTCGGCAAGGCAGGAAGCTTTGAGCCGGGATATGAATTCGACGCCGTTGTTCTGGATGACAGCAGGATGAAAAGTCCGGAACAACCGGATATAAGAAGCTGTCTGGAACGGCTGATCTGGCTGGGAGACGAAAGAGAAGTACGGGAAAAGTACGTAAAAGGAGTCAGGCTGGAACTGTAAAAGCGGGCTGAAATTTCAAGCAATCTGTCATTTTTTCTATATCATTTCAAAAAATTCCCCTGCTATAATCGTGGTATATATGTACAAAACGAAAGGCAGGGGAAAATCATGGAAATCAAAAATCCTATTCTTCGGGGATTCAATTCAGATCCAAGTATTGTAAGGGTAGACGATACCTACTATACGGTAGAGGGATTTGATTCTTCCGTGGCCGGCGAGGTGGAACTCACTGTCCGTTATGAAGATAAGACAGCAGTCTTTACGGTTACTGTAACAGAAGATACCACGGAGCCGGGCAGAGAAGAACCGGAAGATCCGGATCAGCCGGGCGGAGAAGAGCCAGGCGATCCAAGCCAGCCAGGCGGAGAAGATCCCGATGATCCGGGACAGTCGGACGGAGATGTTCAGGATCCGGATACAGGCAGCCAGGGCGGACAGGATACAGATAATTCCGGAAATGACAAGGCGGATAACAGCGGTTCCGGACAGACTGTTTCTTCACCGAAGACAGGTGACAGCACCAATTTCCTGCTCTGGACAGGACTTGCCGCGGCTGCGCTGGAAGCAGGCGGATACGCGGGAATGTGCAGAAAAAAGTCTGCTAAAAGATAAAAAATAATCTGAAAAGAAGAAACATAATAAAGCAGGCAACGCCGGCATATGGGAATGATTCCATGCCGGCGCTGCCTGCTTTATTTACCAGGAGAGAAGCTTTAAAACACAGAAAACTATTAAAATATATCCAAAGGAAATCACAAAAAAAATCTCTTTTTTAGAAGAGTTTTTATGGTAAAATTGAAACGGTACTTCAAAATCGAAGAAAAATATAATAAATTGTGGTGTCTCAGGATAATTAGGGGGGAATTATTTTGGAATTACGGTTGCTCCAATATTTTCTGACAGTAGTAAATGAAGGGAGTATTACAAAGGCAGCAGAGATTCTCCATATTACTCAGCCGACTCTCAGCCGTCAGATGCAAGATCTTGAAGAGGAAATCGGGGCCTGCCTGATGATCCGGGGAAAACGGGCAGTAAAACTGACCGATAAAGGATATCTGTTCAAACAGCAGGCGGAGAATATTGTGGGGCTTACAGATGAGCTGTTCCATACATTTTCGGACGAAAAGGAGATTGTGTGCGGCACAATAAGGGTTGGTTCAACAGAAGCGCTGGGGAGCCGCGTACTTGCCGCATATATGAAGAAGTTTCAGGAAAAATATCCCCGTGTTCTGTTTGATCTGTATAATGGTATGGCGGATAATGTTAAGGAAATGGTTGAGCATGGAGAACTGGATCTGGGATTTGTTCTGGATCCGATTGATATATCAAAGTTTGAATATATAAAACTCCCTAAGATCGAGAGGTGGGGAATTCTTGTCAGAAAAGACCATGTTCTTGCGGAAAAAGAAGTAATCGCTGTGGACGATATCAGAAAGCAGGATCTGATTATGCCGAAACGGGAAAAAGCGCTGAGTCATATCCTGAACTGGATGAAATGCGAGGAAAAAGATCTGAAGATCCATGCATATTATAATATATTGTCCAATGCCGCACTTCTGGTAGAAGCCGGAATGGGCTGTGCCGTCTGCCTTGAGGGGGCGCTTTCTGTACATGCAAGTCCGGATATCTGTTTCCGTCAGGTCCTGCCCGAACATATGACGGGGAGCGTAATCCTGTGGAAGAGGAATCACCAGCTTTTCCGGGCGGCAGCTTTATTTATCCGTATGATACAGGAACAGAAGTGAAAGGAAATTGCATATAAGTTTGTAAGAAGCATTGTGCTGAAAAACAGGCGCAATGCTTTTTTTATCCGGGCTGTATTATGCATAAGGGGAATAAATATTTATAGGAAAAGAGCATTATACAAAACGCATAAAATATTTTATAATATTTAAAGATCATGTACAGATATCACAAAAAACGAGATGGGAGGAAAGTTACATGAAGAGAAGAAAGCGGTATGCGGCCGCCTTTTTTGCTTTGTCTCTTGTGATTGGCGCCTTGCCTTTTACCGGCAGTACGGCAGAGGCAGAGGAAGGCGATCCGGAGATTCAGAATGTCGCCCGGTTACAGGACCCCTCGATTCAGAGCAGCAGGGATAATCGTATCGGGGAGGAGCAGATCAATGCCGATTATGACTGGCTGACATTTGACGTAATCAGGAGAAATAATACTGATCCGGGAAATATAGTGGAGTATCTCAGTCTTCCCGTGGAAGGGCCGAACGGCAGTGAGATATTCTGGTCCACCAGTGATTCTTCCGCTATGTTAAACAGCGGTGTGCCTTTACCGGACAGTACGGCAGAAAAAACGGCAGTATTAACCGCGCGTATTGTATCCGGCAGCGCGGAAAGGGAGAAACAGTTTGAACTTACCGTGGCTCCGGGAACTCCGGACAGCAGACCGCTGCATATTCTTCAGATCGGCGATTCCAATACAGAAGGCGCGAGAATTACCCAGGGTATGAATGAAGTGCTGGATGAGAAATACGGAGATTATGGAGACGGCTATATTACACTTGCCAGGGATTATTATGGATGGGGTGACAGAACTCCGGAAGATTATTCAATTTCATATGAAGGTAACTGGACGCAGTATGATCTTGGATTGGAAGGAGCAAACGCATATAATGCTCCTTTTGGAATATTCGTTGAGACCTGGCAGCAGGGCGCGGCAATTACAGTAGAGTTTGTGGGTTCCGCTGTGGATATTCATTATCTGAGTATGTCTTTCAGCGGGACATTCGGTGTGACAATTGACGGTGTGAAGGAAACGGTCCGGCAGGCAAATGATGATAATCTTATGGTTCCGAAAAAAGCTGTGTTTGATGATCTGGAGTATGGAAAGCATACAATGGTTTTAACGAATGAAGACGGCGGACATATTAATTTTTACGGTGCTGACTACAGGGTTGACGATGCGAAAATCCGAAAAAATATCAGCACCTGGGGCAACAGCGGCATCCGTGCGTATGACTTCGCGGAGTGGCTGAATCCGGATCTTTTCAAAGAATCTCTGGTGGAACTGAATCCGGATGTTGTGGCAATACTGCTTGGAACGAACGACAATGGAGGCGGGATTACCGCGGATGAAGTTTCGGGATATCTAAGCACTGTAGTCGGAAATGTTCAGAAGGCGCTTCCGGACGCGGAGATCTGGATACTTTCTACTTTCGAAACAGTGAATCCGAGCGACGGATTACAGACCTACTGGGATACCGCTTTCCCGGAAACAGCCAAAAAGATGGGCGTTCATTACTGGGATATGGGCGAGTGGTTCGGCCCGTATTCCACGGATCTGATGCAGGACAGCCATCACTGCAATATTTCCTATGGATACCAGCTGGCTCAGAAGATGCATGAAGTCATAACAGCGGGGGAAGACGTAATCGGAAGAAATATAATTTCCGCAGAGGAAAATGCAGCGGTTCAGGTAAAGACGGGCACTGCTTTTGAAGATCTTGATCTTCCGCGGAGAGTTCAGGTAAAGCTGGATGATTTGCAGAATACGCTGACTACCGCAGATGTGGAGTGGAGCGCGGAAGGCTACGACAAAGATTCGGAAGGCGTGTATACATTGACCGGTACACTCACGGATGACAATGAAACGAGAATTTACAATCCGGATAATGTAACGGCACAGATTACAGTGGATGTGAAGGATTCTTATGAAAATGAAGAAGATTACGGCCTGGAACTGTATTATGATTTTGAGAATATAGAGGGATCAACCGTACATGATAAAACAGGAAATTATGACGGCACTATTGCCGGAAATGTAACTGCCGCAGAAGGAATTAACGGCGGAAAAGCCCTTCATTTCCCGAATGACAGAAATACCTATGTTGATATACCGGTAGAAGTTTTTGAAAATCTGCGGGATGTGACTGTTTCAGCATGGGTAAACATGGAAGAGGTCAGTACCTGGACTACACTGCTTGGAGTCGGAAGTGATATACAGAATTACTTTCAGCTGGTTGCGTCTGGAATCCCGTCAACTGGAGCGTGCGGAATATCCGCGGCAATAAAAGATACAAAAGGAAAGGAATACCGCACGAATTCAGCGGCGCAGGACACACCGCCGATCGGACAGTGGTGTATGGTTACATATACGCAGGAAGGCAGTGAAGGAAGACTGTATCTGAACGGAGAACTCGTGGCAGTTTCAGATACTATGAGAAAAACATTTGCGGATATTGCCGGCGCGGAGAATGCCACCGCGCATCTGGGAGCGCCGCAGGTCTGGCCGGATCCGGCAGTACTCGGAGCGGTTGACGAGTTTATGATCTACAACTACGCTTTTACGGAAGAAGAAGTAAAAGATGCTATGGACAGGCAGCTGAACGGAGAGAAACACACACCTGTATTTGTGGAAGAAAAGGCTGCGACATGTACCGAAGAAGGAAATATTGCGTACTGGAAGTGTACGGACTGCGGAAAGTATTTCAGCGATGAAGCCTGCACAGAGGAACTGTTGCCGGAGGATGTTGTGATTGAAATGACAGAACATAACTATAACGACGGCATCTGTATCGTATGCGGCGCGGAAGATCCGGAATATGATCCCGGTGAAGACCCGGAAGATCCGGTTCTGGATAGAATCGAAGTGACGTCGCTTCCGGATAAGACAGAATACAAAATAGGTGATACTCTTGATCTGGCCGGAATGGTTGTGACAGCATACTACAGCAATAATGAAAGCGAGGAAATTACCGGCTATACGGTAGAGGAATTTGATTCTTCCGCGGCCGGCGAGGTGGAACTCACTGTCCGTTATGAAGATAAGACGGCAGTCTTTACGGTTACTGTAACAGAAGATACCACAGAGCCGGGAGGAGAAGATTCGGATCAGCCGGGAGGAGAAGACCCGAGTCAGCCGGGCGGAGAAGATCCGGATCAGCCGGGAGGAGAAGATCCGGACCAGCCAGGCGGAGAAGATCCGGATCAGCCAGGAGGAGAAGATCCGGATCAGCCGGGAGGAGAAGATCCGGATCAGCCGGGCGGAGAAGATCCGGACCAGCCGGGCGGAGAAGATCCGAGTCAGCCAGGCGGAGAAGATCCGGACCAGACAGACGGAGATGTTCAGGAGCCGGATACAGGCAGCCAGGGCGGACAGGATACAGATAATTCCGGAAATGACAAAACAGATAACAGCAATTCAGGGCAGACGGTTTCTTCACCCAAGACAGGCGATACAGCACAGCCCGGCATCTATATGGCGATAATTCTGGCGTGTGCGGGAACTGTTGTGTTTGTTTTAAACAGAAGTAAAAGAAGCAATGGAAGATAGCTGACAGAAAATAATAAAATTTTTGAGCGTCTGCCGCAGGGCTGCCTGCAACGGACGCTCTTTGTTTAACAATAAGTATTGAAATCGGATAAAATGAATGATATAGTATAAAAAATATAAAATATAGTTTAAGTATAAGGAAATAAAGTTTAAACATGTCATTTACAGAAGCGAAAAGGAATGCGATAAGAAAATATATGCTGGATAAGATCCGTGACGGAGAGCGGGATTTTATCAGAAAGACATCGGATAATTTTGATATTTCGGAAACGTCTGTAAGACGCTATATAAAAGAATGTGAAGAGAAGTCTATGCTGGAGCGTGACGAAACTACACAGGCAGGATGGAAGCTGCACACGGTTTGTGAGAGCATTCAGCTGGATTGCGCGGACAGGCTGGAAGAGGACAGCATTTTTGAAAAATATGTGCGTCAGCATCTGACAAAACTGGGAAAGAGCGTGCAGGATACATGGTATTATGCATTTACCGAGATTATGAACAATGCCATTGAACATTCCGGGGCGAAAAGGATCCGATTTACAATATGCCGCGATTCTCTGTATACAGAGATATCCATTACAGATAATGGAATCGGAATTTTCCGGAATATAAGAACATATATGCGGGAAAAATACGGCGTCTGCATGGACAGCAGTCAGGCGGCGCTGGAATTGTATAAGGGAAAGCTGACATCCGATCCGGAAAGACATTCGGGAGAGGGGATATTCTTCGTGTCAAAGATGCTTACGGAATTCGCGGTATGGTCGGAAAATACAGTCTATGCCTGCAAATGCGGGGACAGAAACAGGTTTGTGCAGTCGCATCTGATATCATATTATACAGGACTGGAGGGGATCGGTACTATGGCAGTAATGAAACTTGCA
Organism: uncultured Mediterraneibacter sp.; assembly: GCA_944381125.1. GTDB lineage: Bacteria > Bacillota > Clostridia > Lachnospirales > Lachnospiraceae > Mediterraneibacter. The sequence continues at coordinate 13,865 of CALWKB010000095.1, forward strand.
AATGATTCAAGGCTGACGTCAAGAGAAGTTTTTGACGAATTTGCTCCGCTGGAAGAGGGATTTATAAAAACTTATATTCCTTTAAAAGAAATGTGCCCTCTGGGAGATCCCGTGGCCAGATCTCAGGCAAGACGCATCCTGCGCAGACTGGATGAGTTTAAAGAGATTGTATTTGACTTCCGGGATATTGAATTTATGGGGCAGGGATTTGCGGACGAGGTATTCCGTGTGTTTCAGAACCGCTGTCCGGAGATCCGGATTACGGCAGTCAATGCTAATTCCGCGGTTCAGGGAATGATACGTCATGTGACGCACCGGCAGTAAAAAAGTCTTCCATAATACCCTGCCGGCCGCCGATAAGCGGCCGGTGCGGGATGGATTTACTTCACAACAGAACCCCGCAGCGGTTTACTGCGGGGTTCTGTTGTTTTACAGATGAATTCTTGTTCCGGTCTTTCCCTGAATTCCTTCTTTTGCCTTCTCAAGCAGTGTGATCAGCGCCTGTCTGCCGGGCCTGGATTCGGCAAACTCTACAGCCGCCTGTACTTTCGGCAGCATGCTTCCCGGTGCGAAATGCCCTTCTTCTATAT
>CALWKB010000096.1 GCA_944381125.1 uncultured Mediterraneibacter sp.
CGGCTGTTTTCACTTCTTCCCATAATAAAGTATGCGGTAACAGCCTTTTTCCCGTCTGGTGTTCTGCCGATAATAATTCCTCTTCCGGGATATGAATTATTTTTCAATTCTTCTTCAATAGACAGTCTTTTCATACTACTGCGCCTCCTCTTCGTTTTTTATATCATCTTCCGTTTCACGCCGTTTCTTCCTGCTGCCGGGATTTTCTTCTTCCGCGTCTTCCGGCGGTTCTATCTGCAGTTCAACTCTGGTTATTCGGTTATCCTTTACCTCAACCACTGTAAATACCAGATTTTTCTCCCTGATGACATCCCTGTCTTCTATAGCCGGAATGTGTCCGAGCTGTTCAATCAGATAGCCGGAGAGCGTATCATAATTTTCTGTTTCCAGGCTCAGGCCAAGCTCCTCATTCAGATCCTCGATCAGAATGCCTCCGTCCAGGACGTAGTTATTTTCATTGACCGCCTGAATCTCCGGAACTACCTCTTCATATTCCTCATTTATATCGCCCATGATTTCCTCAACCAGATCTTCAATTGTAACAATTCCGGAAAAGCCGCCGTATTCGTCAACCAGAATCGCCATATGGTGGCGCTGCGACTGCATCGTGCGGAACAGTTCGTCCGCTTCCTTTGTCTCCGGCACAAAGAAAGGCTTGTGCAGCATTTCCCGTATATTGATTTTTTCAAGGCCGGACTTTCTCAGTTCAATCATCAGATCCTTTACATGAAGCACTCCGATAATATTGTCGATGCTCTCTTCATAGACAGGTATCCTGTTATGTCTGGTTTCCAGTATCTCGTCGATCAGCTCGTCAAAAGGCTCATCGATATCAATTGTCACCACTTCGCGCCTCGGAACCATTATTTCCCGGGCCGTCCTGTCATCAAAGGCAAATACTGAATCAATCATCTCTCTTTCTTCATCGTCAAAGGTGCCGCTTTCATTTCCCATTTTTAACAGCGCTTTGATCTCTTCTTCCGTAACGGCTTCTTCCTGGTCTTCTGTTTTCATTCCCAGAAGTCTCAGTACGAACTTTGTAGATACTGCAAGAAGTTTAATAAACGGCGATAAAATAATAGAAATGTAATGGATAGGCATTACCGTCATCATGCTGAATGCTTCCGCTTTCTGGAGAGCGATTCTTTTCGGAACAAGCTCGCCGAAAACCAGATTGAAAAACATAAGAAGCAATGTCACTCCATTGTGCGCGATCTGCTGACTGTACGGAATATCAAATCCGCGCATCCACTGCGCCAGCACCGGCGATATTCCAGCCGCCGCGGATGCAGATGAATAGAAGCCTGCAAATGTAATGGCCACCTGAATCGTAGAAAGAAACTTTGTAGAATCGTCAAAAAGCTTCTCAATCACTTTTGCCCTTTTGTTGCCTTCCTGGGCCAGACTCCGTATCCGGTTTTTATTCACCGAAACAACCGCCATCTCCGCCCCGGCAAAGTAGGCATTCATAAGAGTAAAAAACAACAAAAGCAGCAAGTCAAATAAAATTGAGTTCCCCGCAGGGTCTGCGTCCATAAAAAAACTCCTCCTAAACAAAATATTCAGGAGAAGTATATCACGCAGTCAGTTTTTTCGCAATACGTGTTCCTCAATAAACTGTGTCATCTGCGACGCGGGAATTCCCAGGGCAAAAGAAAATTCACTGTAAAGGGCGTGTTCAAGAAGCATCTGGTATTTCCGGTCCACACTGGTCATGCTGCCGCGGCTCTTCGTTCTTTTATATGTCGTCTTAAGTACTTTCACCCAGTTTTCCGGGCAGTAATCCGCAATACATGCTTTGTATTCCTGCTCTCTCATCTTTTCGTTTTTCACTGTAAGAATTTCAATATCTTTTATCCGTTCGATCAGGCTGAGAGCCTCTTCTTTACTGACCGGCCTGCGTATGCCGGATTCGTCGTCCGCGGGCACATATGCTTTATCCCGCTCATCTTCCACAGACTGAAGCGTATAGTACTTCTTCTTTCTGTCCGCAAAAGAAAAATCAAGTGTGCCGATATCTTCTACTTTGTATAGCCCTCTGCATTTGTAAACAACCGCGTCTCCTCTTCTGAGCATCCAACTCCTCCTTTTCTTATTCTGCGCAGTCTCTCCGACCGCTCCATGCGACACTGCAAACGGCATCCCGACTTTCAGACCGCTGTGCCTCCCGTTATAAGTATAGCCAAAGAAAGACCGGTACAACGCTGTAACGGCCTTTTTCTACGGTCTCACCGATAATATTTTAGCACAGTTTCTTTTTAAAGGTAAGTTTTTTTGACAATTAACACTGTTTTTTGTGAATATCCGCCAATTTACGCTCGTGCTTTTTTGTGCAGTTTTCAAATCCTGCGTTTCAGTCAAGCGTGGAGCTTCTGCAGACACATTCTTCCGGCTTAAACACATGTTCCGCGGTTTTATCGGATTTTCTCTGATCTTCCCCGCTCTGCGGTCGGAAATCTATATGACCCGTGGAGGCGTCCATACCGTCCACAATGGCCAGAGATTCCAGCTGGAATCCAAGATTTCTTATAATTCTCCCTCCGGGCTGGAATCCTTTTTCTATCGCTATTCCAATTCCCTCCACGACAGCTCCGGCCGACTGTACAATCTGAATCAGCCCCTGGAGAGCGCAGCCGTTTGCCAGGAAATCATCAATAATCAGCACATGATCTTCGGGTGCGAGAAATTTCTTTCCTACTATTACATGATTAATACATTTGTGCGTAAAAGACTCCACTTCCGCCACATACATTTCGCCGTCCAGATTGATGCTCTGAGATTTTTTTGCAAACACGACAGGAACGTGAAAATGCTGCGCCGCGATGCAGGCAATACCTATCCCGGACGCCTCTATCGTGAGTATCTTATTGATCGGCTTCCCGTCGAATCTCCGTCTGAATTCCGCTCCCATCTGATCCAGAAGCTGAATATCCATCTGATGATTGAGAAAGCTGTCAACCTTCAGGACATTTCCTTCTTTTACAACCCCGTCTCTGACAATACGTTCTTCCAGAAAATTCATTTTTCCACCTCTTCTTTTTCTTTTGTATTTTCCTCATCTTTTTCGAAAACAGTAAACACTCTTCTGAGCAGCCAGGAATTTATCCATACAATGAGCGATACTCCGAAAAGAATCCAGATCGGGACCGCCAGCATCAGGGTCATTGTATTCCAGAGCGAAAGAAGAACCGCTGCCGCGAAGACAATAACCATAAGAAGCGTATACGGGAGTTTCGCAATGGAAAGAATGAGCGCGTTTTTAAATGTGGCGGATATTTTATTTTCGTACCGTGCGGTCAGCGGAAAAATATAAATCGTTACGGACAGAAGAAAAAAACCTATAATCAGAAAAATAATTCTCAGAGCATCGCCGATTCCCGCTCCCATCATTCCCGCTATCCTGAAATCAACCCACCACAGTGCGCCAAAAGCCGCGATGATCAGCCAGATCACCGTGCTCTGTCTGAAATTTTCCTTAAACGCTTTGAAAAAGCTCCGGAAAATATAACCTTCCTCATTGCGCACAAATTTCAGCATTACCGTGTACAGCGCCGTGGTGGACGCGCCGATTGTTATAATGGGAATCGAACAGACGACCCATAATATATTCAGGAAAAACATATCGCATATTTTCCCCATTGCACGCATCACGACATTGTCCATCAAATTAAATCTCATATCAGTCATCTCACTTTTATCAAACTGTATTTGCTACAGTATAGCACATATACCCGCCGAAATGAAGTATGGATTGGATTTTACGACTCCCGCCAGTGTATGTTGGAAATGATTGCCGGGATGTACATAAGTACGCGGCTGTAAGAGATACCGGTCATGGAAAGGCGCCGGATTTCGGACATGAAAAAAAGCGGGTGATGGGAATCGAACCCACGTATCCAGCTTGGAAGGCTGGTGTTCTACCATTGAACTACACCCGCGTCATCTCTGACACGTGTGATATAATACCACACCATTGAGAGGATTGCAAGCTTTTTTATACTCTTTTTGTTGTTTTTATCTTTCCGCGGATTAATTTTCCTCAGAAAGCGGCAGCTCCGCAGGAATGGAGGGGATTCTTTCCGCGGAGCTGCCGGGTGTTCTTATTGCTTATACTGGTTTCTTTTTTCTGTCCTTATGATCTGTTCCGAATAAAAATGTTATCGGGTTCTCAGATCTTAATTTTTCCTGTTTAAAATATTTTGCACTGTGCAGCGTATCCGTCAACATCATCCGCCAGGCTCTTACTCTCGAGGACAGTCTCGGTTTTTTCAACTCTTCTTCCATGCTGTGCTCATTTGTGTAAATCTGATACTGAGTGACTACCCAGCAGATGAGAAGAAAGGTAAACGCCAGCAAAAATGTTGCGATAAACACGTCTTTCATAAAATCCTCTCCTCTC
>CALWKB010000097.1 GCA_944381125.1 uncultured Mediterraneibacter sp.
CCGATTACGCTGCGGAGATACCGCAGCTTCAGATGGCTGAAAGATGTGACAAGGACATGAAAATAAGGGTTTTCTTTTACAGAAAAGTCTGGTATAATGAATAAGCTGTGAATGGCACAGATAAAAAAGTGCCGTTTTCACAACTGAATAAAAAGCTGGAGACGTATCGAAGTGGTCATAACGGGGCGCACTCGAAATGCGTTTGCCCTCCGGGGCACGAGGGTTCGAATCCCTCCGTCTCCGTATCAGAAAAGCGGAATCCCCTGACGGTGGAATTCCGCTTTTTTATAATGGCGCAAATCAGAGCCCGCATGCGTATTCGACCTTATGAGTCGAAATTTTTCCTGTTAAACTTGTTGTATGCCATATTTCTCCAATTTACCATAGGTATGTGTTTTCTGTGCAGGTTATCTCAGGAAGGGAATGAGGTAATACAAATGAATTATGAAAAGATAATCAAAGACACCCTGGATTCTTTTGGAGTGCACAGGTCATACACAGGATATAATTACGTAACTTATGGCCTGCTGCTGATCCTGGAAAACAAAGACAGAATGGATTGTATTACAAAATTGCTTTATCCGGATATTGCATCTTTCTTTCACACATCCTGGAATTGTGTAGAGAAAAACATCAGAACTGTTGTAAACTCCATCTGGGACTCACAGAATACTGAACTTCTAAATATCATTTTCAACAAATCAGCAAAAGATAAAAAGCCCGCCAACAAAGAATTTTTTAAATATATGTACGACTATATTGTAAAAATTTCCGACGACGCACTGATATCGGAGTGCCGGATCTGCATCAGGTGTCCGATTTCAAACCAGTATTGCGAGACGCTGAATCTGTTTTGCAAAAAGCTGCTGGATTCAATGAAATAGAAAATGACTGCCCGGGGAAATGATAATCCGGCGAAATAAAAACAGAGCCTCCCGGGCTCTGTTTTATAAAGCTGCATTTTAAAGACGACGCCAGGCCGTGCTGTTTTGATACGGAACAGACATTTCGTCTGCAGTCAGTATTCGCACAGGACGACGACCTTCTGCGGAGTGGTCTGTGCCGGAATGCTGAATGTAGAAGTCGTGTAATACACCAGAAGTTCTGAATTTTCCGGACTGCACATATAAGGCTGGCCGTTTGCCGTAACAAGATTTGTGGAAGGGCCGATATTGAGCTGCAGTGTATTGTCGTCTGATATCAGGCTGTCGTTAAAATAGGACAGCATGACCTGCTGGTTCCTCCTCAAAGATGTAATAAGTTCCGCCTGGTACTGCGGCGGATAGACAGCCGGGGCAGGGAGGTTCGCGTCATAGAACACGGCAATGCGCATTCCGGTCCTGAGCCTTACGTTATCAATGATCAGGGTTTCACCCGTGACCGTCACGTTGATAATGTCGGAACCCCGGATGACAGAGAGTATCATGGAACAGCAGGAATCACCCCTGCTGACTGACTGGATAATCCCTTCTGTCTTCTCAAATGTCTCATATGCCATAGTTTAAAAGTCCTTTTTCTTTTATACTATGCATATGACGGAAAAACGCCCGTCAGGAATCAGTGCCTGTCGTTTGCGCAATCCGGATCTTTGTGACGTGCGAACGGCAGTCTTATAAATTCAGCTCTCCTTCCAGCCATTTTACGGCAAGCGACGGCCACATGCCGACTTCGTCAAGAAGTCCTTTCAGCCATTTCCTGATTTCGGGGGCCCATTTTTTGCCGCCGTCTCTTTTCTGCGAAAAATCATTCCGGATTTCCTCTGCTTTTTCTTTGGGCCATGGAGTTTCTCCCCGGCTGACGGCTTCAATCAGTCTGTCAATCTGTTCCAGGGTATACGGGTTTCCGTAACAGTTGTCAAGCCATTCTTCATTTGCTACGGACATTCCGTGAATTCCGTCGGAAAATACATGATGCGCGAAAGGCACGCCGGCTTTCCGGCAGGCCATTGCGAACAGGTAGCTGTTTTCTACAGGCACACTGTCGTCTGTCGCCGTCTGCCACAGAAAACAGGGCGGCATATCGTCCGTTACATGTTTTTCAAGAGACATGTAATCCAGTTCTCTGTCCGGCGCGTCTGCTCCGAGAAGAGCCGTAAAAGAATCTCTGTGGGCGTATTTCCCGGATGTAATGACGGGATAGCCAAGCACGGCGGCGTCCGGACGCGCGGATAAGGAACTGTATTTCGGATCCGGATCGGAAATATCCCGGTAATGGACGCAGAGAGAAGCACACAGATGCGCTCCCGCGGAAAAGCCGCACACAACGATCCGGGCCGGGTCGATATGACATATCTCCGCGTGGTACCGAAGGATCCTTACAGTTCTTGCGATATCCATAAGAGGCTGGAGCTTAAGCGGCGTATCAAGATAATTTACCGTGTATGCAAGCACGAATACGTTATAGCCTGCGGCATAAAAAGTCCTGGCTGCCGGATCCGCCTCGGAAGAGGACACAAACCGGTACCCGCCGCCTGGTACGATAATCATACACGGGCGGACGACAGGGTCTTCATGGACATAGCTTACAATAATGGGACGGAATCCGTATGCGGCAGGATAAGAATATTCCTGCTCTTTCCATATTTTTGTTCTGCGGCCTATCATATTTATTCTCCTTGCAGTTATTACAGTTCTATATCGCTCAGGTAAGGATTCTCCGCTTCATAAAAACGTTCTTCCTCAACAGTCCGGGCAAGATCCATGTCAATCGGCATGCGGCCGAGCACTGGAATGCCCATCTGCGCCGCCGCTCCGTCGAGGTGGCTCTCACCGAATACCCGGATTTCTTTTCCGCAGTCCGGACATTTTACATAGCTGTAGTTCTCGATGATTCCAAGAACAGGAATATTCATCTGAGCAGCCATGCTGCACGCTTTTTTAACGATCATCTGTACCAGATCCTGAGGAGAAGTTACAATAACAACTCCGTCAACCGGAAGAGACTGGAAGACAGTCAGAGGTACGTCGCCGGTTCCGGGCGGCATGTCCACAAACAGGTAGTCAAGATCGCCCCACATAACATCTGTCCAGAACTGTTTTACTACGCCTGCGATGATCGGACCGCGCCAGATGACGGGAGCTTCCTCATCCGGGAGCAGAAGATTGACAGACATGATCTGTGTTCCGTCCTGGGCCGCGCAGGGGAAAATCCCTTCTTCCGTGCCCTGCGCTTTTTCGTGGACACCGTACATTTTAGGTATGGAAGGACCGGTAATATCCGCGTCAAGAATTCCTACTTTGTATCCTTTTTTTCTGGCAATACGAGCAAGGGATGCCGTCACAAGAGATTTACCGACGCCGCCCTTTCCGCTTATAACACCAATCACCTTCTTTATGTGAGAATACTTATTGGCCGGCTCAAGAAAATCGGTCTTTTTGCTTGTACAGGAGTCGGCGTGCGCGCATCCGGCGCAGGACTCTTCTGTACAGCCGTTGTTTTTCTGTTCTTCTGACATAATTAATATACCTTCTCTCTGATTTTTATTTCGCCCTTCTTAAATCTGGAAAGAACAGGATAAAAGAAAGGCATCACTTTAACAGTATAGCATATTTTTTGCCGGCTGAACACACTGTGGGGCGCGTAAATCGGACGGTAAATTTAAAGAAAAGTAAAAATAAGGATAATATGGGAAAAAATAAGCAAAATTTCTTGCTTTCTGCAGGAAATAGTATATAATGAAGACATGGATAATTCCCAGTAAATTACTAGGAATTGGAATAAAGGAGGAGATATCATGGTAAATGTACAGAAAGCAGCTGTAATCGGATGCGGATTTGTAGGCGCAAGCATTGCTTACGCGCTGATGCAGCAGGGAACATTTTCAGAGCTGGTGCTCCTGGACGCGAATAAGGCAAAGGCGGAAGGCGAGGCGATGGACATTAGCCACGGAGTTCCCTTCGCCCACGCGATGGAGATCTATGCGGGAAGCTATGAAGATATCAGAGATGCTTCGGTTATCATTATAACGGCGGGAGCAAACCAGAAACCGGGAGAGACAAGACTGGATCTTGTACAGAAAAACGCGGCGATTATGAAATCGGTTATCGGAGAAATAAAACGGGCCGGCTGTGAAGGCATTCTGCTGGTCGTATCCAACCCGGTGGACATTCTTACCCAGATCGCATTAAAGGAATCCGGTTTCCCGAAAGAAAGAGTAATCGGATCGGGAACAGTTCTGGATACGGCGCGTCTTAAATATCTGCTCAGTCAGAAACTGGATGTTGACAGCCGGAATGTGCATGCGTTTATCGTCGGCGAGCACGGTGACAGCGAGCTGGCCGTATGGAGCTGCGCTAATGTTTACGGAATCGGTCTGAAAGAATTTGCAGGACTTCGCGGTTTTGATACATTCGACAGGGAAATGGATGAAATCTATCATGCGGTCCGCGACAGCGCTTACGAGATTATAGAGAGAAAAGGAGCCACTTATTATGGAATCGGGATGTCGGCTGCAAGAATCGCGGAGGCGATTGTCCGCGACAGTCATACGGTAATGCCGGTTTCGGTTTCGCTGAACGGGGAATACGGACTGTCCGGCCTGTGCCTGAGCATACCTGCGGTAGTAGGAAAGGTGGGCGCCGAACAGATTCTGGAGATCGGATTCAGCCGGGAAGAGATGGACAGGCTTGAGAAATCGGCAAATGAGCTAAAATCCGTGCTTGAACAGGTAAAATAAAAGAAAGGCCGGTATGTTCCACAGGAGAGAGCATACGGGCCTTTTTTATTTTACGTGTTTTTTGATGGCGGCAAAACTTTCCGCGCTGATTACATGTTCGATCCTGCAGGCGTCTTCAGCGGCTGTATGCGGATCCACGCCAAGCCTTTCCAGCCAGCTGGAGAGAAGGGTATGCCTTTCATAGATGCAGTCCGCGACGGCTTTTCCCGACGCTGTAAGAGAGATATATCCCTCCGGTGAAACTGTAATATGTCCGCTTTCCCTTAATTTTTTCATTGCGACGCTGACGCTTGGTTTTTTAAAATTCAGTTCCGCCGCGACGTCTACAGAGCGCACAACCGGAAGACGCCGGCTCAGAACCAGAATAGTTTCCAGATAGTTTTCAGCAGATTCGTTTCCGTGCATAAATTGTCACCTCGATTAAAAAGATATCTTCGTATAAGTATACCATAGAGAATACATAACGGCAAAACATATTTTTATGAAAATCTTTCTCAAAAAGCATTGACAAACGCTGTCGGTTAGTTTAAACTACCATGTGTTAGGTATAACAATCGAAAGAAACGTATACACTGTAGAAAATCGAGAGGATCAAGGGTATGGATTTATTGAGCGCTGAAGAGGGCAGAGAGTATATCATAAAAGACATTGACACGGACGACGACGAGATGGAAGCCTTTTTGTTTTCACTGGGCTGCTACAGCGGCGAGCCGATTACAGTAGTTTCGCGCGTCAGAGGAGGCTGCGTTGTTTCGATCAAGGACGGAAGATATAATATCGATACTGATTTAGCGAAGGCTATTTCAATATAACAGGAAAACAGTAGTTTTAATGCTGTTTTTCAAATATAGGTTAGTTAAAACTAATCAAAATAAAGGAGGATTGTAAAATGAGAATTGCTTTTGCGGGGAATCCCAACAGCGGCAAAACAACAATGTACAACGCTCTTACCGGCAGAAATGAAAAAGTCGGAAACTGGGCCGGCGTTACGGTGGAAAGAAAAGAAAGCCTGATTAAAAAATCTTATTACAGAGGAGAAGAGGAACTGACGGCGGTAGACCTGCCGGGCGCGTATTCCATGTCGCCGTTCACTTCAGAGGAGAGTATCACAAGCAGCTATGTCAAAAATGAACATCCGGACGCGATTATTAATATTGTTGACGCGACAAATCTGAGCCGGAGCCTCTTTTTCACGACACAGCTTCTGGAACTTGGAATTCCGGTTGTCGTCGCGCTCAATAAAAGCGATATTACAGAAAAAAAACAGACAGAAATCGATGAAAAACTTCTGGCTGAAAAACTGGGGTGCCCGGTTATCAAGACAGTTTCTACGTCTGCAGGACATACCGGCCTTAAGGAGATAGTCTCCGCCGCGGTGTCCGTGAAGGGAAAAGAGCAGAAAGCGCCCTATATGCAGGCGGATATAGATCTTCATGACAAAAATGAAGTAGAAGCCGCCGACAGGAAGAGGTTTGAGTTTGTCAATGAAATCGTAAAACAGACGGAGAAGAGAAAAGTCTTTACAAAAGACAAAAACATTCAGGATAAGATTGATGCTGTTATTACGCACAAAATAATCGGCATACCGATTTTCGCGGCGGTGATCTTTCTTGTATTTTACATATCCCAGACTACGGTTGGAACATGGATCGCAGACTGGCTCACGGCTCAGATTGAAACATTTCAGGGCTGGGCGGGTGGCCTGATGGAAAATGCCAATCCGCTTCTTTACGCCCTTCTCATAGACGGCATTATCGGCGGCGTAGGCGCCGTTGTCGGTTTCCTGCCCCTGGTCATGGTTATGTATTTCCTGATCGCCCTGCTTGAGGACTGCGGATACATGGCGCGGGCGACGGTCGTGCTTGATCCGATCTTCAAAAGGGTCGGACTTTCCGGGAAGTCTGTGATTCCGATGGTTATCGGAACCGGATGCGCGATCCCCGGGGTTATGGCGTCCCGCACGATCCGCAATGAGAGAGAGCGAAGAACAACCGCAATGCTCACACCGTTTATGCCGTGCGGCGCGAAAATTCCGGTAATCGCGCTTTTCGCCGGAGTATTCTTTGCGGACGCGTGGTGGGTATCGGCGACAATGTATCTCGTAGGTATTGTTCTTGTCCTTCTTGGCGCTCTTCTCGTAAAGAGAATCACCGGACAGAAATACCGTAAATCTTTCTTTATAATCGAGATGCCGGAATATAAAGTTCCAAGTCTGAAGAGAGCGTGCATATCCATGCTCGAGCGCGGCAAAGCATATATTGTCAAGGCGGGAACGATTATTCTGGTGTGCAATACGGTAGTGCAGATCATGCAGAGCTTTAACTGGCAGTTCCAGCTCGTGGAGGAAGGAGCTGAAAGTACGTCGATTCTGGCAGGCATCGCCCATCCGTTTGCGATTCTGTTCATCCCGCTTGGATTTGGCGTATGGCAGCTGGCAGCTGCGGCAATCACAGGATTTATCGCGAAAGAGAACGTGGTAGGCACACTCGCGGTTGTATACGGTGTAACAAGCCTGATTGACGCGGATGAATTTGCGCTGGTCGGAAGCGGAAGCGAAGTGGCGGCAGTTTTTGGACTTACAAAAGCGGCGGCGCTTGCGTACCTGATGTTTAATCTTTATACTCCGCCGTGTTTCGCGGCTCTTGGAGCCATGAATTCTGAGATGAAGAGCGGAAAATGGCTGCTCGGAGGAATATGCCTTCAGCTGGCGACAGGCTACACGGTAGCGTTCTTTGTATATCAGATCGGAACTTTTGCCGCGACGGGAGCGCCCGGAGCCGCGTTTATTCCGGGGCTGGCCGCTGTTCTTGTGTTCGCTGCGGTCATTATATGGAGAATCCGAAGATCAGACAGAGAATTTACTGCGGAATACAGTCTGCACGCCAAAGCGTAGCTTTACAGAAAAACAGTTTTTGTGTATTGTATAAAACGGGTGATGTATTATGGCAAATGTAATAGCAGTCATTATTCTGGCGATTCTGGTCGGAAGCGCGTCTGCATATATAATTAAGGCAAAGAAAAAAGGCGTAAAATGCATCGGTTGTCCCGCGGCGGGGAACTGCCCGGGACACGCCGGATTTTCACAGAAGAAACAGGCCGGCGGGAAACATGCGGATCCTTCCGGAATGTGCTGCGCCTGCCGCGCCGCGGAGACGGAAGAGGTGAAGGCTGAATTAAATCAATGATGCAGCACTGTATTGCCGCCTTGATTCATATGTGATATAATTTCGTTGGCCTTGTTTCGGACACGGCCGCATCAGCTGACACCGGCGGAGCGCCGGCATAGACTGGTAATGAAATTATTATTAGATGGGATGAATCATATGGTATACAATAATATTTTGGAAGCTGTGGGCCATACTCCTGTTGTGAAATTAAATCACATGGTCCCGGAAGGATGCGCGGAAGTACTTGTAAAATACGAAGGATTAAATGTTGGAGGATCAATCAAAACACGGACTGCGCTCAATATGCTTGAAGACGCGGAAAGAAAACATCTGATTTCCCCGGGGGAGACAGTCATTGTCGAACCCACGAGCGGAAATCAGGGGATCGGACTCGCTCTGTGCGGGGCCGTGAAAGGCTATGAAGTAAAGATTATCATGCCGGATTCCGTCTCCGAAGAGAGGCGGCTTCTGGTAACGCATTACGGCGCGGAAGTGATTCTTGTGCATGACGCCGGGAATATAGGCGACTGTATAGATGAATGCCAGAGAATCGCGGATCAGATGGCTTCGGATGACCCGAGGGTTTTTGTTCCGGGACAGTTTGACAATCCGGCCAATCCGGAAGTACACCGAAAATATACGGCCGCGGAGATTCTCGAACAGGTTGACGGCCCGATTGACGGATTCTGCTCCGGATTCGGAACCGGCGGTACGATCAGCGGCATCGGTGAAGTGCTCAAAGAGCATAATCCCGGCATGGAGATCTGGGCGGTAGAACCGGAAAACGCGGCTATTCTTTCCGGCGGCTCTATAGGAACACATCTTCAGATGGGCATCGGCGACGGACTTGTTCCCGGAAATCTGAATAATCAGATCTATGATGATATTTATATTGTAACGGATGAAGAGGCGCTGACCACGGCGAAAAATCTCGCTTCGAAGGAAGGACTGATGTGCGGAATATCCAGCGGCACAAATGTCGCCGCAGCGATTCAGCTCGCAAAGAAGCTCGGACCGGGGAAAAGAGTTGTCACTGTTCTGCCGGACACTGCCGAAAGATATTTTTCAACTCCGCTTTTCGACCGGTAAAATCAGCCGTCAGACAATTAAAATATGAGAATGAAAAAGCGTTCCTCAGAGACTTATAAGCAAATCTCTGAGGAACGCTTTTTTGCGCCGGCGCTTCGGATGAAGGAAGCGCCGGGCGGAACAGCTTTCAGGACGTTATCTGATTTCACTGTGAAGCTGCTGGAGAGATTTTACATCTCCGTTGCCGTGCTCTTTTACATAACGGATTCCTCCGACCGCGGCTCTTGCCGCCGCCATGGTAGTCATGTATGGTATTTTTGCCTTAATCGCGGCTTTTCTCAGGTAGCTGTCGTCATGTACGCTGTCCTTGCCGGAAGGCGAGTTGACAATCAGATCAATCTGTCCGTTTGTAATCATATCAAGAATATTCGGGCGGCCTTCGTAAAGCTTCTTTACCCGCTCCGCAGGAATTCCTGCTTCCTGGATCAGGCTGCATGTTTCTCCGGTGGCCAGAATGCGGAATCCGCAGTCGGCGAATCCTTTCGCGATTTCAGCAGCCTCCGGCTTGTCTTTCTTATTAACGGAGATGAGGACTGTTCCTTCCAGCGGAAGGCGTGTCTGAGTTGCCTCCTGCGCCTTGTAAAACGCTTCGCCGTAATCATAGGAAAGACCAAGCACTTCGCCGGTGGAGCGCATCTCCGGTCCGAGGACGGGGTCTACCTCCGGGAACATATTAAACGGGAAGACCGCTTCTTTTACTCCGTAATATGGGATAACCTGCTCCTTCAACGACGGAACGGGAGAGGGGTTTCCGGTAAATTCAGATGTAATAATATCGACTGAGAGCGGAACCATGCGTATATTGCACACCTTTGATACAAGAGGCACGGTTCGTGACGCTCTTGGGTTGGCCTCAAGTACGTATACAGTTCCGTTTTCAATCGCATACTGCATATTCATCAGTCCTTTGACATGCATTTCCTCCGCGATTTTTCTTGTGTATTCTTTAATAGTGCGCACATGTTCCGCGGAAATATGTACCGAGGGTATAATGCACGCCGAATCGCCGGAGTGAATGCCGGCAAGTTCAATATGTTCCATTACAGCCGGAACAAATGCGTGCGTGCCGTCGCTGACCGCGTCAGCCTCGCATTCCAGCGCGTGATTCAGAAAACGGTCTATCAGAATCGGCCGGTCCGGAGTTACGCCGACAGCGGCTTCCATATAGCCCGTCATGCTTTCCGCATCGTATACGACTTCCATTCCCCTGCCGCCCAGTACATAGGACGGACGCACCATAACAGGATATCCGATCTGATCCGCGATGGACAGGGCTTCCTGTACTGTAGACGCCATGCCGGATTCCGGCATCGGGATTCCCAGTTTTTCCATCATGGCGCGGAACTGATCACGGTCTTCCGCGAGATCGATAACAGACGGAGAAGTTCCCAGTATACGGACTCCGTTTTTCTCGAGCTCGGAAGCCAGATTCAGAGGCGTCTGTCCGCCAAATTGCGCGATCACGCCGAGAGGCTTCTCCTTTTCATAAATGCTCAGCACATCTTCCAGTGTCAGAGGCTCAAAATACAGCTTGTCGGATGTATCATAATCAGTAGATACGGTTTCCGGATTGCAGTTTACGATAATGGTTTCAAATCCAAGCTTTTTCAGTGACAGAGCGGCGTGAACGCAGCAGTAGTCGAATTCTATTCCCTGGCCGATGCGGTTCGGCCCTCCGCCTAAAATCATAATTTTCGGTTTGTCTGAGCTGACAGGATTCTTATCTTCTCCATTGTATGTAGAATAGTAGTAAGCGCTGTTTTCGGTTCCGCTTACGTGGACGCCTTCCCAGACTTCGGTTATGCCGAGCGCGGCGCGGCGGCTGCGGATCTGCTCTTCGGGAATTTCAAGAAGAGTGCTCAGATATCTGTCGGAAAAGCCGTCTTTCTTCGCTGAGATAAGAAGGCTGTCAGAGGGAAGCCCGCCCCGGAATTCAAGGATTGCCTCTTCTTCGGCAACGAGCTCTTTCATCTGGCGTATGAACCATTCCTTTACACCGGTAAGTTCATGCAGTTCATTTACGGAAGCTCCCTTTCTGAGCGCCTCATACATCATAAAATGACGGTCGCTGGACGGAACCGCAAGCCTGCGAAGCAGCTCCTGGAGGGACAGATCATTGTAGTTCCGCGCGAATCCGAGACCGTAGCGTCCGGTTTCCAGACTGCGCACAGCTTTCTGGAAGGCTTCTTTGTATGTCTTTCCGATGCTCATTACTTCACCGACCGCGCGCATCTGTGTGCCCAGTTTGTCCTCGACGCCTTTGAATTTTTCGAAAGCCCAGCGGGCGAATTTGATTACAACATAGTCGCCGTCCGGCACATATTTATCAAGCGTGCCGTATTTGCCGCACGGAATGTCTTTGAGTGTCAGGCCGGCCGCAAGCATGGCGGATACAAGGGCGATCGGAAAGCCGGTAGCCTTGGACGCCAGGGCGGAAGAACGGGAGGTTCTGGGATTGATTTCAATTACGACAATACGGTCGCTGACAGGATCATGCGCAAACTGAACGTTAGTGCCGCCGATGACCTGCACGGATTCCACAATGCGGTACGCCTGTTCCTGAAGACGCTTCTGTACATCTTCTGAAACAGTCAGCATGGGAGCGGAGCAGAAGGAGTCGCCGGTATGAACGCCCATAGGATCGATATTTTCGATGAAGCATACGGTAATCATGTTGTTGTCTGCGTCGCGGACAATCTCCAGTTCCAGCTCTTCCCATCCCAGAATTGATTCTTCGACGAGCACCTGTCCTACAAGACTGGCCTGAAGTCCCCGCGCGCACACGGTTTTCAGTTCTTCTTTATTGTAGACGAGGCCGCCTCCCGCGCCGCCCATTGTGTAGGCGGGACGCAGAACAACAGGATATCCGAGCCGGTCTGCGATATCAAGCGCTTCATCCACACTGTAAGCCACCTGGCTTCTCGCCATCTCGATGCCGATGGCGTCCATGGATTTCTTAAACTCGATCCTGTCTTCTCCGCGTTCGATAGCGTCTACCTGGACTCCGATGACCTGTACGTTATATTTTTCAAGTACGCCTTTTTTGGCGAGTTCCGCGCACAGATTAAGTCCCGACTGGCCGCCCAGATTGGGGAGAAGGGCGTCCGGACGTTCTTTCGCGATAATCTGTTCCAGACGGGCGGCGTTGAGCGGCTCTATATAAGTTATGTCTGCTGTCTCCGGATCCGTCATGATCGTGGCGGGGTTGGAGTTGACCAGCACAATTTCGTATCCGAGTTTATGAAGAGCCTTGCACGCCTGGGTGCCCGAGTAGTCAAACTCGCAGGCCTGGCCGATAATGATTGGCCCGGAACCGATAATAAGTATTTTATTAATGTCTGTTCTTTTTGGCATGGAATCTTATTCCTCCTGAATATTTATTAATTTACCAGTATTATTATACATCATATTTGCAGAATTACAAACATAATAATGCGCGGGAAAACAGAAAAAACCCGCGGAGCCGGTATTGGCGGACAGAAGGACGTGAAATCCTGTAAGCCTGTCCCGCAGAAAATCCGGTCCGCGGGTTCTGTGTAAAATTGAACCAGAGTAAAATCTGCCGCCGCGTATTTACAGACTGCAGATTTCGCTCAGTTGATTAAATGCGTGCTACGCCGCTCTTGCGGGCCGCTTCCGCGACTGCGCCTGCAACGGCGTCTTTTACGCGGGGATCAAATGCCGCCGGAAGAATATAATCCGGATTCAGCTCTTCGTCGCTTACAAGTCCTGCAATTGCGTAAGCAGCGGCTATCTTCATCTCGTCGTTGATATCTGTCGCGCGTACGTCGAGAGCGCCGCGGAACAGTCCGGGGAAGCACAGAACGTTGTTTACCTGGTTCGGGAAATCTGAACGTCCGGTTGATACAACGGCAGCGCCGGCCTCTTTCGCTTCATCCGGGAAGATTTCCGGCGTCGGGTTGGCGCAGGCAAAGATAATCGGGTCTTTTGCCATTGTGCGTACCATATCTCCTGTCAATGTGCCCGGAGCGGATACGCCGATAAAGATATCAGCGCCTTTCAGAACCTCGGCCAGAGTGCCTTTTTCATGGTTCTGGTTTGTGATTTTCGCCATTTCTTCTTTGATCGGGTTAAGTCCTTCGCGGCCTTCATAGATCGCGCCTTTGCGGTCTGTCATAATAACATTTTTCAGTCCCATGGAGATCAGCAGACGGATGATCGCGATTCCTGCGGCTCCGGCTCCTGATGTAACGATCTTTACGTCGGACAGCTTTTTGCCCACGAGTTTTAACGCATTGATAACGCCGGCAAGCGTGATAACCGCGGTTCCATGCTGGTCGTCATGGAAAATCGGGATATCGCAGCATTCTTTTAATCTTTTTTCGATCTCAAAGCAGCGGGGCGCCGAAATATCCTCAAGATTAACTCCGCCGAAACTTCCTGCGAGGAGACGGACCGTCTCTACGATATCGTCTACTTCCTTGCTGCGGATGCAGAGCGGAATCGCGTCAACATCTCCAAATTCTTTAAAAAGAACGCATTTGCCTTCCATAACAGGCATACCTGCCTCAGGACCGATATCGCCCAGACCGAGGACAGCAGTACCGTCTGTGACAACGGCTACCGTATTCCAGCGGCGCGTCAGGTCAAAACTCTTGCTGACGTCTTTCTGAATTTCGAGACAGGGCTGAGCCACACCGGGGGTGTAAGCAAGGCTTAACGCCTCTTTTGAATTAACGGAAGCTCTTGATTTGACTTCAATTTTTCCTTTCAGTTCGTAATGCATTTTTAATGATTCTGATGCATAATCCATGGTAGTTCCCTCCTGTAAAAAATTATGTATTGTCAGGGGAAAAAACATCCCGGCAATTTTACCATAAATTTATTCTACACAATTTTTCACGTCATGTAAACCCGCAATTCGAAACAGAATTCAAGAATAAGACAACACGAAATGCGATGTATAAAATGAATAAAAATAAAATGATAATAACTTTCAAAAAGCGGTTGAAATTCTTTCTGCAATCGTGTAATATATCAGACAGAAGTTAGTATAAACTAACTGATAACAGTTAAAAGATACACAGAGATCAGAATTCGGTTTTCAGGAGGATATGCAATGAGTGTTGTGATTATAGGCGGACATGACAGAATGGTCAGTCAGTACAAAAAGATATGCAGACAGTTTAACTGTAAGGCAAAAGTGTTCACGCAGATGCCGGCGGGTCTGGCAAGACAGATCGGCAGTCCGGATCTGATCGTACTGTTTACCAACACGGTTTCTCATAAGATGGTGCGCTGCGCGGTGGAAGAGGCCGGGAGGTGCAACGCGGAAGTTATACGCTGTCATTCAAGCAGCAGAAATGCCCTGAAAGAGATACTGGGGAGCGTATGCGAATGAATTCGGGAAATATTTATTATGAATATGTTTTTGAATGAAAAAATCGCTTTATAAAATAAAAAGGGGCAGAACCTGAAAAATCGGTTCTGCCCGGAGCAGCTGATAACATATTTTTTACGCTGAATCTGAAACGGCCGCTTACAGCTTGAGATTTTTGAAAAGCTCGCCGAGGTTCGTGCCGATATTCTCGCTCTTTGGGATAACAACCTTTTCTTCCGGCTCTTCTTTCACCTCTTCCAGAGCCTTCATGCTCAGGCTTACTTTGCCGTCTTTGATGCCGATAACTTTGACTTTTACTTCGTCGCCTTCTTTCAGCACGTCAGACGGAAGCTTTACGCGTTTCTGTGAAATCTGTGATACGTGAACCAGACCGGACAGACCGTTCTCCAGTCTGACAAATGCTCCGTAGTTCTGCAGAGTCTCAACTTTGCCTTCGAGAACAGTGCCGACTTTCAGATTTGCGATCTGTTCTTCTCTTGCTTTCTTTTCCTTCTCCTTAAGAATCTCGCGCGCGGAGAGTACAAGCCGGTTGCTTGCCTGATCCACGTCGATGACGCGCACTTCGATATCTTTCAACAGATATGTCTCAAGATCATCAATATAGGTAAGGGAAAGTTTGGAAGCGGGAACAAATCCCCGGAGTCCCTCTACCATTACGATAACGCCGCCGTTGACAACACCTTCAACTTTTACGGGGAGAACAGTTTTATTTTCCATATATTCCGCAACTCTGTTCCACGGGTTGGCGTCGTCAAAATGATCTTCGTAATCGGCCATTGTTTCTTCAGGTCTGGCGGCTGTCGCCTCCTCAGTTTCAGTTGTCTTTAATTCATCCTTTAATTTTTCGCTCATTGTGCAGCACCTCAACTTACTTTCTTTTTGTTCAATGGCAACAGTATACCATATAACAGGGAGAAAAAACAACTGTAGTTATAAAATGTTCAAATCATGTTGACGAATCTGCAAAAAGATGGCAAGCTGATAACTGAGAATGGTGAACGGCCGTCCGCACGGCTGTTTTTATCAGATGGGAGAGAGATTATGAACAGAGAAAAAGAAAGAAAAATATATGTGGTAGGACATAAAAATCCGGACACGGATTCCATCTGTTCAGCTATTGCATATGCCGCGCTGAAGACGGCCCTGACAGGCAGAAAATATGAGCCGAGGCGGGCGGGGCAGCTGAATGAAGAAACGCAGTATGTGCTGGATCATTTTGGCGTAAAAGCGCCTTCGCTGCTCCTTGACCTGCGGGAGCAGATTAAGGATGTAGAGCTTAAAGAGGTAGAAGGACTCAAAGACAGTGTTTCCATCCGTACTGCGTGGGAAAAAATGATTGAGTCAAATATCCACACGCTTCCTGTCACAAGAGACGGAAAACTCGAAGGCGTTATCACGATCGGCGATATTGCCAAAACATATATGGAAGTCTATGACAGCACGATTATATCAAAGGCAAGGACTCAGTACCGGAATATCGCCAGCGCATTGGAAGGAGAAATTCTTACAGGAAATGAGCACGGATATCTTCTGAAAGGAAAGTGTGTGATCGCCGCCTCCAGTAAAATACTGATGTCTGATTTTATCAATAAAGACGATCTTGTTATCATGGGCGACAGAAAAGACGCGCAGCAGTGCGCGGTAGATATGAATGCCAGCTGCATGGTAGTATGCCAGAACGCTCCGATTTCGGACAGAATACTGAAGCAGGCGGAGGAAAAGGAGATTGTGATTATCCGTACGCCTCACGATACTTTTACCGCGGCTCTTCATATCAACCAGAGTATACCGGTAAAATATTTTATGACAAGAGGAAATCTTGTGACGTTCCGCCTGAGGGATTATGTGGATGACGCGAAAGACGTAATGGCGAGAAAACGGTTCCGCGACTTCCCGATAGTGGACAACAAAGGGAAATTTCTCGGACTTATTTCAAGACGAAGACTTCTTAATGTACGTAAGAAACAGGTGATTCTCGTTGATCATAATGAAAAAAGCCAGGCCGTGGACGGAATTGACGAGGCGGAAGTGCTTGAGATAATTGACCATCACAGACTGAGCAGCATTCAGACAATGGCTCCGGTATTTTTCCGCAATCAGCCGGTCGGCTGTACGGCTACAATTATATATCAGATGTATCAGGAGTCAGGAGTGGAAGTAGATCCGGTAAACGCCGGCCTGCTCTGCGCGGCGATTATTTCCGATACGCTGATGTTCCGTTCGCCCACCTGTACGCCGCCTGATGAAGAGGCCGCGCGGACACTGGCTGAAACAGCCGGAATAGATATAGAAAGTTTTGCGCAGGAGATGTTCAGCGCGGGAAGCAATCTGAAAGGCAAGAGCGCGGAAGAAATCTGTTTTCTTGATTTTAAACAGTTTACGGTTAACGACACCGTCTTCGGCGTGGGACAGGTTAATTCCATGAGCGCGGAAGAGCTGAAAGAGATCCGGAGAATCGTAGCTCCTCATCTGGAAAAGGCGAGAAGCGCCCACGGGCTTGATATGATCTTCTTTATGCTGACCAATATCCTGACTGAATCTTCCGAAATGCTGTGCAGCGGACCGGAGGCAAGAGAAAAACTTATCGGAGCCTATGACCTGCCGGAAGATGCGGAAGAACTGATGCTGGAAGGCGTCGTCTCAAGAAAGAAACAGCTGGTGCCGGCGCTTGTATCGGCGCTGCAGCAGTAACCGGAAAAGGAGTAAAAGTATGGCAAAGCAAATATGGAAGCCGGGCAATATGCTTTATCCTTTGCCCGCGGTAATGGTCAGTACAGCCGACCGCGAGGGGAATACGAATATTCTGACCATCGCCTGGACAGGGACGGTATGTACGAATCCGCCAATGACATATATTTCAGTGCGCCCTGAGCGGCATTCCTACCATATGATTAAAGACAGCGGAGAGTTTGTTATTAATCTGACGACGGAAGACCTGATGCGCGCCGCCGATTTCTGCGGAGTCCGAAGCGGCAGGGATACCGACAAATGGAAAGAATGCGGACTTACAGAAAAACCCGCTGTTTCTCTGAAGTATGCCCCCATTATAGAAGAAAGTCCGGTAAACATTGAATGCCGGGTTGAAAAAACGGAAGAACTGGGCAGTCATCATATGTTTCTCGCAAAAGTAACAGCAGTGCGAACTGACGAAAGGTATCTGGATGAAAAAGGAAAGTTTGACCTGAACAGAGCGGGACTTCTGGCATATTCTCACGGGGAATATCTATCACTCGGGAAAAAGCTCGGGACTTTCGGCTGCAGCGTGAAAAAGAAAGCCCCATCCAAAGGCAGAAAGAAGCAAAAAAGCGAAGCCGCGAAAACAGGCGGAAGAGTTCGCAGAAAAAGAATGAAAACACGCAGAACAGGGGAAAAATAATTCATATCAGACGACATGTTCCCTGACAGAGTACATACAGCAGACAGGCTGACTGTATGTAAAAAACCGCATATATTCCATCCGCCGCGGCCCTGACCGGATGGCGGCGGCAATGGAAACGGCGGGAAAGGATGAGGAGAACATGGATAATCTGAAAATTGAAAAAGTAACCGGACGTGAAATAATTGATTCCAGAGGAAACCCGACTGTGGAAGCACAGGTATATCTTGCGGGAGGGGTTACGGCAAGAGGAGCGGCGCCCAGCGGCGCATCCACAGGCGAATTTGAAGCGCTGGAATTAAGGGATGAAGACAAGTACAGATACGGCGGCAAAGGCGTTTCAAAGGCCGTCGAAAATGTCAGCACTGTGATCAGCAGTACGCTCAGAGGAATGGATGCGGGAGATATTTACGCGGTGGACCGGGCCATGATCAGCGCCGACGGTACAAAAGACAAATCCAATCTGGGAGCAAACGCCGTCCTTGCGGTATCCATAGCCTGCGCCCGGGCGGCGGCAAAAGCGCTGGGGATCCCGTTGTACCGTTTCCTGGGCGGGGCAAACGCGAACCGGCTGCCCGTGCCGATGATGAATATATTAAACGGAGGAGCGCATGCCGCAAATACTGTTGATGTACAGGAATTTATGATTATGCCGGCGGGAGCGGGCAGCTTCAGCGAAGGGCTGAGGTGGTGCGCGGAAGTTTTTCATGCGCTTTCAGCGATTCTGAATGCGAAAGGACTTGCGACTTCCGTGGGAGATGAAGGAGGATTTGCCCCTGATCTCGGAAGCGACGGGGAAGCGGCCGAATATATTCTGGAAGCGGTGAAGAAGGCCGGATATGAGCCGGGAAGGGATTTTGTTCTTGCGATCGACGCGGCTTCCAGCGAGTGGAAGGGAAGCGCCAAAGGCGAGTATGTGCTTCCGAAATGCGGCAGAAAATTTACTTCGGCCCAGCTTGTAGAGCACTGGAAGATGCTGTGCGAAAAATATCCGGTTTATTCTATCGAAGACGGTCTGGACGAAGAAGACTGGGAGGGCTGGCAGATGATGACAGAAGTCCTCGGCGGCAAAGTGCAGCTGGTCGGAGATGATCTTTTTGTTACAAATACACAGAGGCTGGAAAAAGGAATCCGGCTGGGATGCGCCAATTCTGTGCTCGTTAAACTGAATCAGATCGGATCGGTGTCCGAGACACTGGAAGCGGTTAAAATGGCTCATAAGGCGGGATATACTGCCGTCGTTTCCCATCGGTCCGGCGAGACGGAAGATACTACGATTGCTGACCTGGCCGTGGCGCTCAATGCATGTCAGATCAAAACCGGCGCCCCGAGCAGAAGCGAGCGCGTGGCAAAATATAACCGGCTCTTAAGAATTTCGGAAGAGCTGGGAGAAGGCGCGGTCTATCCGGGATTTGGGGCGTTTAATATCAGAAAATGACTGTGACGGCAGATGAAAGATCCGGATATGAGCCGCGAATTCCGGCGCAATATTTCTAAAAAGCTGGAACAGTTCCGGAAAATGGAGTATAGTTGTGATGAGAGATAAAAAAAGAGGAGGCTGTTCAGATGAAAAAACCGGTACTGGTTATAATGGCTGCCGGAATGGGATCAAGATACGGCGGGTTAAAGCAGATTGACCCGGTGGATAAAGAAGGCCATATTATAATGGACTTTTCTATTTACGATGCCAGGAAGGCCGGATTTGAAAAAGTAATATTTATCATTAAAAAAGAAAATGAAAAAGATTTTAAAGAAGCCGTGGGAAAGCGGATCGAAAAAGTAATGGATACCGCTTATGTTTATCAGGAGCTTTGCAATATTCCGGAAGGATTTGAAATCCCGAAGGACAGAGTGAAGCCATGGGGAACGGCTCACGCGATCTTATGCGCCGCGGATGAGATTGATTCGCCGTTCGCAGTGATTAACGCAGACGACTATTACGGGCGCAGCGCCTTTGAAAAGATATATCAGTATCTTACCGCTCACGGGGATGATGAAAAGTACCGGTATACGATGGTGGGATACCGCCTGAAAAACACAGTGACAGACAACGGCTATGTGGCAAGAGGCGTCTGCAGCCTGAATGACAGGAATGAACTGATCAGCGTGACGGAACGCACCATGATTGAAAAAAGAGACGGCGGGATCGCATATTCCGAAGACGGCGGCTCTACCTGGACGCAGATTGACGGAGACACACTTGTTTCCATGAATATGTGGGGATTTACGGAAAGCATTCTGAAAGAAATCCGTTCCGGCTTTTCTGCCTTTCTGGAAAAAGGACTGGCGGAGAATCCGCTGAAGTGCGAATATTTTCTGCCGTCTGTTGTCAGCGCTCTTCTGGAAGAGGGGAAAGCGTCTGTGGCTGTTCTTGATTCAGAGGATAAATGGTACGGCGTTACCTACAAAGAAGACAAGCCGGCTGTGACCGCGGCTGTCCGGATGATGAAATCTTCCGGGCTGTATCCGGAAAAACTGTGGGAATAAATCAGGCATGTCTGTTCCATGCAACATTTTTACCATAACATGATAGAAAAGTACAGTGACTTCCCGTATCCGTTATGCTATACTACGATTGTACCGGGAAAGAGGACTGATCCACTTTCCGAATGCAAGTCCCGGATCGGAGAAACGGACAGTAACTGAACATTGGTTAGGAGGAGATCATATGTCAATTTTAGTAACCGGAGGAGCCGGATTTATCGGAAGCCACACATGTGTGGAACTGCTCAACGCAGGCTATGAGGTTGTTGTTGTGGACAATCTGTACAACGCGTCGGAAAAGGCGCTTGAACGCGTGAAAGAGATCACAGGGAAAGACCTGACATTTTACAAAGCTGACATCCGTGACAAAGAAGCAATGAACATGATTTTCGACAAAGAGGATATCGAGTCCGTTATCCACTTCGCCGGACTTAAAGCGGTGGGCGAATCCGTTGCCAAACCGCTGGAATACTATGAAAATAATATCGGAGGCACAATCGCGCTCTGCGATGTAATGCGCAGCCACGGAGTTAAAAATATTATCTTCAGTTCCTCGGCGACTGTATATGGAGATCCTGCGTTTATTCCGATTACGGAAGAGTGCCCGAAAGGAACCTGCACAAATCCGTACGGCTGGACGAAATGGATGCTGGAGCAGATACTGACAGATCTTCATACGGCTGATCCGGAATGGAATGTTGTCCTTCTGCGTTATTTCAATCCGGTCGGCGCTCATAAGAGCGGAAAGATCGGGGAGGATCCGAAGGGAATCCCGAACAATCTCATGCCTTATATCACACAGGTTGCCATCGGGAAACTGGAGTGTCTCGGAGTATTTGGAAATGACTATGATACGCCGGACGGCACCGGAGTGCGCGACTACATTCATGTAGTTGACCTTGCGGCGGGCCATGTATGCGCGGTAGAGAAACTGAAAGAAAAAGCGGGCGTTTCCGTGTACAATCTCGGCACCGGAAAAGGATATTCCGTGCTGGATATGGTTAAAGCTTTCGGAAAAGCGTGCGGAAAAGAAATCCCGTATCAGATCAAACCGCGCCGCGCGGGCGATATTGCCACATGCTACTGCGACGCGTCAAAAGCCAGAGAAGAACTTCACTGGACGGCCGAGAGAGGACTGGACGAGATGTGTGAAGATTCCTGGAGATGGCAGAGTCAGAATCCGAACGGATATAACGACTGATTTGCGGGAAACTGACTTTATTAAGCCGCATGCTGCAGCCTGCGCGTACAGACTGCACGCATGCGGCTTTTTCTGGCCGGGCGGCGAAAGGAAAGATTATGAAAAGAATGATAGATTTAAGCCAGGTGTCGGACGGAAGACTGTATTCTTCGGGCGATATGGTAAAAGCAGACTGCCGCAACTGTGAAGGCTGCTCAGACTGCTGCAGAGGAATGGGAGCTTCGATTATTCTTGATCCGATAGATGTATGGCGCTTCCAGACAGGTATAAAGAGAGATTTCCGTTCTCTTTTGGAAAAAGAAGCGGAGCTGGGAATGGCGGACGGCCTGATCCTGCCGAATCTGAAAATGGATCCGGGGACGGACGCGTGCATGTTTCTGGATGAGAAGGGAAGATGCAGTGTACATGCCTTTCGCCCCGGACTCTGCCGTCTTTTCCCTCTGGGAAGGTACTATCAGGAAAACGGGTTTTCATATTTTCTTCAGATACATGAGTGCGGTAAAAAGGACAGAGGAAAGATAAAAATAAAGAAGTGGTTGCAGATTCCGAACCTGAAAGCCTATGAAGCATATATTCTTGCATGGCATGATTTTCTGGAGCGGTGCAGAGAAGGAGCGGAAACGCTGGATGATGAGAAAAGGAGGACGCTGGCGCTTTATATTCTCAGAAAGTTTTATGAGGATGCTTATACTGCGCGGGATGAGGAAGAATTCTATGAGGAATTTTTCAGAAGACTGGAAGACGCGGGAAATACGCTTGGCATCTGACGGCAATTTCTTAATCTTCTTTTAAGAAAACACAAGTTTCATGCAGAGGGCTTGCCTTTTTTGAGAATTAATGTTATTTTTAATCTGCAACAGTAAATGCCGCGTTTCAGCGGCAGTTTCCATGTAGAAATATTTATACAAAAGAGAGTGAAAAATGCAGAGGAGTAGAAACAAAAGACAAAGGGGAGAAGTGATCCGCAGGCAGAACGCAGCCAGACGGCGGAGACTGAAAAGAGCGAGAAGGAAAAGAAGGATTCTAATCGCTGCAATGCTGCTGATTCTTCTGATTCCGGTGGCGGCCGGGATCTGTGTATATCAGTTCCATCCGGTGTTTCTGAAAACAACGGTCGTGGATCAGGAGTTTAAAGAGGAGTTTCAGCCTGAAAAAAATATATTTTGCGTAGTCGGTGCAAAGGCTTCGCAGGTAAAGGTTGAGGGAAGCGTAGATACTTCCAAAGAGGGGAATTATTACGTAGAATATCAGTTCAGAAAACAGAAAAAGAAGGTTGAAGTCAGGGTAAAAGATACGAAGGCGCCTGAACTGACCGTAAAATCATATACTACGGATCTGTCTGAAGAGCTGAAGCCGGAATTATTCGTAGAGGAAGTAAAAGACGCTTCAGAAGTGACGCTGAGATTTGAGAAAGAACAGAAATTCACTCAATCCGGCACATATGATATCAATATAGTCGCAGAGGACGCGGCCGGAAATACTACGGTAAAAACAGCCCAGGCCGTTCTTAAGAAAGACGAGACCGCTCCGACAATCGAAGGCGCGGAAGATATTACTGTCCTGCAGGGAAAGACGGTTGATTTTCAGGCCGGAATAACTGTAGAGGATGATCTGGATCCGAATCCGGTTCTGGAAGTGGAAAACAGCCAGGTGGATCTGAATTCGCCCGGAACGTACACCGCCGTATATACAGCCAGAGACCGTTCGGGGAACGAGACGAAGCTGGAACGGAAAATTGTGGTAGAGAAAAATGAAGAATTAGATCAGAAGATCGTGTATCTTACATTTGACGACGGGCCTTCCGAAAATACGGGAGAGATACTTGATATTCTGAAGAAATACAATGCAAAGGCTACATTCTTTGTTACCGGAAACAATCAGGAACATGACGATATGATGAAGAGGGCCCACGACGAAGGACATTCCATAGGCCTGCATACATACAGTCATGATTACGCGGAAGTATATGCGTCGGAAGAGGCTTACTTTAAAGACCTGCAGAAAATATCTGATCTTGTGGAGAAAGTGACGGGAGAGAAGTCGCACATTATCCGGTTCCCCGGAGGCTCCAGTAATACAGTCAGCGCAGATTACACAAAAGGACTGATGACTGTTCTTACAAAAAAAGTACAGGAGAAGGGATATCAGTACTTTGACTGGAACTGCGACTCGACAGATGCGAGCGGAAATAATGTTCCCGTACAGCAGCTTGTTCAAAACGCCACGTCCTGCACAAGTCAGCATATAAACATACTGATGCATGATACGGATGCGAAAGACACAACAGTGGAAGCGCTTCCAAAGATTATTGAACACTACCGCGCGGAAGGATATGTTTTTAAAGGCATCACCGTTGATTCTTATTCGGCTCACCACGGTGTAAATAACTGATATCCGGCTGCGGAAATAAAAAAAACAGAGAACCGGCAGAAAATATTACTGCCGGTTCTCTGTTTTTGCTTTTTTAATCTGTTCTGGAATAATTTTAGAGGGCGTCGATAAAGCGATGGAATGCCTTGCGGCCTTCTTCGGTGTTTTTATAGACGCCGGCGTCCTCCAGCACCTGGCAGAAGACTTTTCCGACTTCCTGTTCAAGAATATGATCGATATTGTCTTCTGTTATATCTGTATAAGAAGGAAGGAATTCCTCTGTCCAGTCCGCGTGTTTGGCGATCTGATCGTTGCTGCGGATATCCTTTCCTTCCAGAATGTATTCGCGGAGAAGCTCCATCTCTCCTTTCAGGCGGGCGGGAAGAACGGCGAGACCCATTACCTCGATCAGGCCGATGTTTTCCTTTTTGATGTGGTGAAGTTTTGCATGAGGATGATAAACGCCAAGCGGGTGCTCCTCGGTTGTGATATTGTTGCGCAGCGTCAGATCGAGCTCGAAGAGTTCTCCGCGTCTGCGCGCGATCGGCGTGATCGTGTTATGAGGAGCGCCGTCTGTTTCGGCGAAGATGAATGCGTCTTCGTCCGTATAACCGCGCCACACGTTAAGAATATGCTCGGCCAGATCGATGATCTTTTCGGGATCTTCGCCCTGAAGACGGATAACAGAGAGCGGCCATTTTACTATGCCGGCGCTCACACCTTCGTAGCCGGGAACTTTAAACTGTTCTGTTATCGGGGCTTTTGCCATGGCAAAAGTATAGTTTCCTCCCTGGAAATGATCATGGCTTAAGATAGAACCTCCGACAATCGGAAGATCCGCGTTTGAGCCGAGGAAATAATGGGGGAACAGTTTGATAAAATCAAACAGTTTGGCAAATGCGTTCCGGTCGATTTTCATGGGAACATGTTCACCGTTGAATACGATGCAGTGCTCGTTGTAGTATACATAGGGAGAGTACTGAAAGCCCCATTTCTTTCCCTGGATTGTGATCGGGATAATGCGGTGGTTTTCTCTGGCGGGATGGTTTGTCCTTCCCGCATATCCTTCGTTCTCCATGCAGAGCTGACATTTCGGATAGGAGGAAGACTTTGCTTTCCCTGCCGCAGCGATGGCTTTGGGATCCTTTTCCGGTTTGGAAAGATTGATGGTAATGTCAAGAGTGCCGTATTCCGTGTCAACCGTCCACTTTCTGTCTTTTTTAATGCGGTAACGGCGGATATAATCACTGTCCTGACTCAATTTATAGTAGTATTCGGTGGCTGTTTCGGGAGACTCATCGTATTTCTCCCAGAAAGTTTTATGAATCTGTGCCGGGCGGGGCATCAGACAGTTCATAAGCTTTGTATCCAGCAGGTCGCGGTATGTGACGCTGTCTTCAATAATCCCTCTTTTTACCGCTTCGTCGAGAAGTTCCGCAAGTACGTCTTCCAGAACTATATTCTCTGTATCGCAGGGCACATCCTCGTAGTCGTCTTCTTTCATAACATCGAGCAGAAGATTAGTTGTATAGATACGTTCAGATTCCGGCGTAAGTCCTGTATTGATTCCGTACTGAACCAGTTTTTTAATTGCTTCGCAGAGCATCGTGATCCACCTCCGATTTTAATACCGCCCCCGGAGCCGGCTAAAGCTCAGAGGGCTGTGTTTCAAATGTATATAAGTTGTTTGCGTGTTTTCCGCAGACCGCGCAAATCTCAGTCGTCCAGGCGGGAAGCGCCGTCGCCGATCTGCACGGTATAGAATTCGGCTTCATGGCCGACTTTCTCTTTGTATGCTTTTCCGATTGATTCAATAAATGTATCTGCAGCGTCATTTTTAACAATGCTGACAGTACATCCGCCGAATCCGCCTCCGGTGATGCGTGAACCGATGACGCCCGGGATCTTCCATGCCAGATCTACAAGGATATCGATCTCTTCGCAGGATACCTCATAGTCGTCTCTCAGAGAAACATGTGACTGATTCATCAGCTGGCCGAAACGTTCGATATCGCCTGCGCGCAGGGCGGCTACGGCATCGATCGTACGCTGGTTTTCATAAACCGCGTGTTTTGCTCTTTTAAGCTGTACCGGATCTTTGATCAGCCCTTTATTGGCTTCAAATTCTTCCGGACTCAGATCGCCCAGAGACTCGATGTCAAGATCTGTCTGAAGAGCGGCGAGAGCGTCCGCGCATTCCTGGCGCCTGTCATTGTATGCGGAGTCAACCAGGCTGTGCTTTACTTTACTGTTTGTGATAATGATCTTGGCGTCTTCCAGCTGGATGGGAGCGTACTCGAACGTAAGGGTGCTTGTGTCAAGGAAAATCGCATTATCCTTTTTGCCCATGGCTACCGCGAACTGATCCATAATGCCGCAGTTGCAGCCGTTGAAATTGTTTTCGGAGTACTGACCGATCAGCGCGAGGTCTGTCATGCTTAATGTGCTGATGCCGTAAAGATCTGTCAGGATGACGCCTGTAAGAACTTCCAGCGAAGCAGAGGAGGAAAGTCCGGAACCGTTCGGAATATTTCCCCAGATCACCATGTCAAATCCGCTGTCCGGCATATATCCCTTTTCGGCGAAAGCCCATACAACGCCGAGGGGATAGTTCGCCCAGTTGTAGCTTTCGTTGTAGGAAAGATCGTCGAGGGATACTTCAACCACGCCGAACCGGTCCAGATTCATGGAATAAAAATGAATCAGACGGTCGTCCCTTTTGCGTGCCGCGCCGTAAGTGCCGATCGTCAGGGCGCAGGGGAATACATGGCCGCCGTTGTAATCGGTATGCTCTCCGATCAGATTGACTCTGCCGGGGGAAAAATAGAAGCGGGCTTCATCTGCGCTGCCAAATAATTCTGCAAATTTGTCAAACAGCTTTTTTTTCATTATTTTCTCCTCCTAAAACGTTGAATTGTGAAAAAGCAGATAACAGATTTTTCATCTGATATATATTATAAATAAAACAGAGATAAACGTCTATAAAAAATACGTGCAATGACATGTAAAAATGTTGCGCAAGCGGAAGGAAAGAATTATAATTGAGACAGGCGCGGAAATAAGCGGAAGAAAACAGGGAAGGGAGGAGTGCTGTGGCGGAAACATATAAACATTCTTACAAAGTGGGTGAAAATCTGCTGAATTCTCTGTCCGTATATAACGTCGGATATCAGAAATGCGAGCCGGAGTACCAGTGGGGCCCCGGAGTGAGAGATCATTACTGCATTCACTGTGTTTTGTCGGGGAGCGGTTATTATACGGTAGGAAAAATGTCCCGCCGTCTTTCGGAAGGGGATATTTTCATTCTTTATCCCGGGGTGGAGGTACAGTATCACGCGGATAAGGATGAACCATGGGAATATGGGTGGGTCGGATTTATGGGAGCAGACGCCGCGTCAATTATCCGGAATACTGCTTTTACGAAAGAAAAACCGTATATCCTGAAGGGCAGGATCCCGGAAGGGAAGATACGCGACGGGCTGGAACGCATTTACCGCGTGAAAGGGAACACGTATGAAGCGTCTGTGGCGATGGCGGGAGCGCTTTACAGTTTTCTGGCGGTGTTCATGCACTACGGGGGCGGGGAAAATACGGAAAAGGAAGTGCAGATGACTTATGTCGAAAAAGCGGAAAAATACATAGAGACCAACTATTCTTATCCGGTTACGGTGGAGGACGTCGCCGCGTATGTCGGCATCAGCAGGAGCCACCTGTTCCGCTCCTTCCAGACATATGTCAGCAAATCCCCGAAAGAGTATCTCTCCGAGTACCGCATCAAACAGGCCTGCCATCTTCTTAAAGAAACGGATCTGTCGGTTTCGGCGATCGCTTATTCGGTCGGTTTTGAAAACAATCTGTATTTTTCAAAGGCGTTTAAAAAACAGAAAGGCATCAGTCCGTCGGAATACAGGAAAGACAGAAAAACCCAGCCGTCTTTTATAAAAGACAGCTTGTCAATTTATTGACAATATGGTATGCTTAAGAAAGTGAAATCTGATTAATTTTTGTTTTTACGGAGGGAAAAGCAGTGCAGCTCTTTTTTGATGAATGACGGATGAGATTAAAAAACAGCAGCGTAGTTAATCGTGATTTCTTTTTTATTGCGAGAAAAATTTAAAGAAAGGTAAGTGGAGAACAAATGAGCAGTAAAATCACAATCATCGGCGCCGGCAGTGTCGGAGCCACAATCGCGTACAAACTTTCATATGAGGATATCGCTTCAGAAATCGTTATGATCGATATCAACAAAGACAAAGCTGAGGGAGAGGTTATGGACATCAAGCAGGGAACCTGCTTCAGAAATCCGATCTCAATCGTCGCAGGAGATTATGAGGATGCAAAGGGTTCCGATATTGTCATCATCACCTCCGGAATCGCCCGCAAACCGGGACAGACAAGAATTGAACTCGCTCAGACAAACGTAAACATTATCAAATCCATCACACCCGAGATCGTAAAGGCAGCGCCGGACGCAAAATACATCATTGTAAGCAACCCGGTAGACGTTCTTACTTATGTGTTTACAAAGATTTCCGGACTTCCGGAGAACCAGATTATCGGTTCCGGTACACTTCTTGACACAGCCCGTCTTCGCTCCGGACTGTCAGAGCATTACGGCGTGGCACAGAAGAATATTCATGCGTATGTATTCGGCGAGCATGGAGATTCCTCCTTCGTTCCGTGGTCAGGCGCTACAATCGCCACCGTAAACGTGGACGATTATTATGAGTCCATGAAGAAAATCGGTATTGATCTGGGCGAACTCGACAAAGACGGAATGGAAGAATTCGTTCACAAATCAGGCGGCGAGGTTATCGCCAAGAAGGGCGCTACATTCTATGCTGTTTCCGTAGCTGTATGTCAGCTGTGCAGCATGGTGGTTGCGGCTTCGGATTCAGTGGCAACTGTTTCTTCACTGATGCACGGCGAGTACGGAATTGAAGACGTATGCGTCAGCGTTCTGTGTCTTGTCGGACCGAACGGCGTACAGGGCAAAGTTCCGATGCGTCTGACAGATGAAGAAGTTGCGAAGCTTCAGGCAAGTGCAAACAAGTTAAAAGAAGTAATCGCTCAGTTGGATATATAATTAATAAACCCCACGGCGGTTTCCGCGTGGGGTAAATTTAAGTGACAAGGCGGCCTGGTTTTCCGCCTGACAGACAAGGAGGTAATACTATGAAATACAGTTATTATCCCGGCTGCACCCTGAAAAACAA
>CALWKB010000098.1 GCA_944381125.1 uncultured Mediterraneibacter sp.
CAGCGGAAAATGCGAGAGACAATAAATAAGGCAGCCCGATGATGGGCAGCATATTTATTGTCTCTCTTTTTTTGACAGGAGGCGATTTTATGAGAAGAACAGTGAATATTCAGTTTAAATCCTATGAAATGATTGAACGGTTTACCAGAGAAATTGCAGATATCAGAGGAGAATTTGATCTGGTATCCGGAAGAAGAGTAATAGATGCAAGATCCTTTCTTGGAATTTTCAGTCTGGATCTTTCCGGACCGCTTGTGCTGAATGTGGTGACAGATGATCCGAAAGCCTTTGAGGTATTCAGGCGATATGCGGTTAATACTGCATGCTAGGAATGCTTAATACTGCAGCCGGGAATGCTTTTACTTGACAAATACTTCCTTCAAGGTTACGATAGTAACATTAGCATTTCAGGGAGGAGGACTATTATGAAAATGTTAAAAAAAGCAGCCAGCGTCGCTCTTGCGGCAGCGCTCGCCTTATCATTGGCAGCCTGCGGAGGTGACAACGGCGGGGCGGATTCCAGGGATCCGGATAAATTTTATATCGGTGGAATCGGACCTACAACAGGTGACAACGCAATTTACGGAACAGCCGTAAAGAACGGCATCCAGCTTGCGGTGGATGAGATCAATGAGGCCGGAGGAATCAACGGCTATCAGATCGAGTACAGCTTTGAGGATGATCAGGGCGACGCGGAAAAATCAGTAAACGCGTACAATACACTGAAAGACTGGGGTATGCAGATGCTTGTCGGAACAGTAACTTCCGCGCCCTGCGTGGCAGTAGTTGAGGAGACTCACGCGGACAATATGTTCCAGTTTACACCGTCCGCTACATCAGTAGACAGTATTCAGTATGAAAATGCGTTCCGTATGTGCTTCTCTGACCCGGCTCAGGGCGTGGCTTCAGCGGATTACATCGCAGAAAACGGAATCGCGAAAAAGATTGCTGTAATCTACAACAGCTCTGACCCGTACTCATCAGGCATCCGTCAGACATTCGAGGAGGAGGCAAAGTCGCTCGGACTGGAGATTGCAGCTTCCGAGGCATTTACGGCTGACAGCAAGACAGATTTTTCTGTTCAGATCCAGAAGGCAAAGGATGCGGGCGCCGAGCTTGTATTCCTTCCGATTTATTATCAGGAAGCTTCTCTGATTCTTGCGCAGGCAGACACCGCGGGATTCGATCCGATATGGTTCGGAGTTGACGGAATGGACGGAATTCTCAGCCTTGACGGATTTGATGCTTCACTGGCGGAAGGACTTATGTTCCTGACACCGTTTACAGCTGATTCAGAGGATGAAAAGACACAGACATTTGTTGCGGATTTTGAAGAGGCGTTCGGAGATACTCCGATTCAGTTCGCGGCAGACGCGTATGACTGTCTGTATGTAATGAAGGAAGCAATGGAGAAAGCTGATGTGACTCCGGATATGAGTATTTCTGATATCTGCGACGCGCTGAAGACATCCATGACCGAGATTACAATTGACGGTCTTACAGGAACACAGATCAGCTGGACCGCGGACGGAGAGCCGTCCAAGGAGCCGATCGTTGTTCAGGTTGAAGGCGGAAAATATACAGTTCTTAAATAAGAACCATATTGACAGACAGTAGTAAATTCCCGGTCTTCTGCTCGTTTGGAAAGCAGAAAGGCCGGGATTTTTCTGATATCTGATAAACCTGTGTGCATTGAAAGGGGAAAATATGAATCCGGTTAAGATAAGAAATGTAGAGATTGGCACGGGCATGCCGAAAATATGCGTTCCGATTGCGGCGCGGACAAAAGAAGCGGTACGAAAGGCGGCTGAGAATATTAAGGAGACGGAAGCTCATGTGGCCGAGTGGCGCGCGGACTGGTACGACGACGTATTTGATCCGGAGAAAATGCGGGAAACGCTTGGCATTCTGAGAAATATACTGGGCGAAATGCCCCTCCTTTTTACATTCCGTACAGCAGGAGAAGGCGGTGAGCGCGAAGCGGACGAAGAAGAGTATCTTAAGCTGAATCTGGCAGCGGCAAAGTCCGGGCTGATTGATCTGATAGATGTGGAGTTGTTTACCGGAGACCGGGTTGTAAAGAAGGTCATTGAAACTGCCAGGGAAAACGGAGTAAAAACAGTAGTGTCCAGCCATGATTTTAACAGAACGCCTCCGGGAGAAGAAATTATCGCAAGGATGCGGAAAATGCAGGATCTTGGCGCGGATATCCCGAAGATCGCGGTAATGCCGCGGAGTCGCAGAGACGTGCTTACCCTGCTCGCCGCCACGGAAGAAATGGTTTCCGGATATGCCGACCGCCCTGTTATTACCATGTCCATGTCCGGGCTCGGAAGCATCAGCCGCCTGTGCGGTGAAGTGTTCGGTTCGGCGATGACATTCGGCGCCGCAGGACAGGCGTCAGCACCCGGTCAGATGGCGGTGGAAGACCTGGCGGAAGGGCTGAGGCTGATACACAAAGGGATGTAATATCCGAAAAACCGAGCGAACTCGTTTTTGTATTGATAAGTCAGTGTTTCATGTGCTATAATTACCTCTGGCTGATAAAATACCGGACAGGGAGTATTGTCCGGCAGCAGGAGGTTCTGAAAAGAACCTCGCGATTTTACAAAAAACGATAAAGAAAATGGAAGGGAATGGGTATGAGCTTTATATCGTATTTAATTAACGGGCTGAGTCTCGGAAGTGTTTACGCGATTATCGCACTGGGCTATACGATGGTGTACGGAATCGCGAAGATGCTGAACTTTGCCCACGGGGATGTAATTATGATCGGAGCTTACACAGCGCTGATCGCGATCACTCAGTCGGGACTCCCGCCTGTCGCAGGAGTGCTGGCCGCGGTAGTTGTCTGTACCGCGCTCGGCGTTGTGATCGAGGGCGTTGCCTACCGGCCGCTGCGAAATGCGTCTTCATCTCTGGCAGTGCTGATCACGGCGATCGGTGTGAGCTATCTGCTTCAGAACATAGCGCTTCTCGTATTTGGCCCGAACGCGCAGACATTTCCGTCTGTGATCAAGTGGGACGGTGTTTCCCTTGCTGACGGGAAACTGAATATTTCAGGTGTGACGATTGTAACTATCGGAGCATGTATCCTTATTATGATTCTTCTGATGACATTTGTTCAGAAGTCGAAACAGGGCCAGGCCATGCGGGCCGTGTCGGAAGACAGAGGGGCGGCCCAGCTTATGGGAATTAACGTAAACGGAACGATAGCCCTTACATTTGCGATCGGTTCTGCCCTGGCGGCGATAGCCGGCGTGCTTCTTTGCTCCGCTTATCCTACGCTGACGCCGTACACAGGCGCAATGCCCGGCATCAAGGCATTCGTGGCGGCGGTATTCGGCGGAATCGGCTCCATACCGGGCGCGTTTATCGGCGGCCTGCTTCTCGGTATAATCGAGATCCTCGGCAGGGCGTATATTTCGTCCCAGATGGCGGACGCGATTGTGTTTGCCGTTCTGATCGTCGTACTTCTGGTGAAGCCTGCGGGACTCTTAGGCAAGAAGATTCAGGAGAAAGTGTAGGTGGACGGTATGACGAAAAAGAAAAAAATAAGCAAACAGACAAGAAGCAATATAATTACCTACGGAATCGTTATTCTGGCATATATTATTGTACAGACAATGATCAACACAGGAAGCATTTCAAGCCTTATGGAAGGCCTGATGGTGCCGCTTTGCATTTACGCGATTCTGGCGGTATCGCTGAACCTGGTAGTCGGCATACTCGGAGAACTCAGTCTCGGCCACGCCGGATTTATGTGCGTGGGAGCGTTCACAAGCGCATTTTTCTCCAAGTGTATGCGCGGGGAAATGCAGTCTGACGGCCTTAGATTTTTCCTGGCGCTCCTGATCGGAATCGCGGCCGCCGCAGTGTTCGGCCTTCTGATCGGAATTCCGGTGCTCCGCCTGAAAGGAGACTATCTGGCCATCGTTACGCTGGCGTTCGGCGAGATTATTAAAAACCTCGTAAATGTGCTTTATATCGGAAAAGATTCGGCAGGCTTCCATTTTTCCACACAGGACGTTATGGCGCTGGATGCGGACGGCACGATGATCATAAGCGGTCCGCAGGGAATATCGGGAACACCGAGAGACGCTACTTTTCTGATCGGCGTTATTCTTGTCCTGATCACGTTGTTTATTGTAATAAACCTGACCAATTCCAGATCCGGAAGGGCGATTATGTCCATCCGTGACAACCGGATTGCGGCGGAGTCCATAGGAATCAACATAACGAAGTACAAACTGATGGCGTTTACCGTATCCGCGGCTCTGGCCGGCTCTGCGGGAGTGCTTTACGCGCATAACCTGTCATCCCTGACGGCTACTACAAATAATTTCGGCTACAACCAGTCTATTATGATACTTGTATTTGTAGTTCTGGGCGGAATCGGAAATATCAGAGGCTCCATGATAGCGGCGGTAATACTTACGCTTCTTCCGGAGCTGCTTCGAGGACTTTCCGATTACCGTATGCTCATCTACGCGATCGTGCTGATTGTGATGATGCTCTTTAACTGGGCGCCGAAGGCGATCGAATGGAGAGAAAAATACCTTTCCTTTGGAAGAAAGAAAAAGGAGGCTGTAAAATAATGGCTGCGTTATTGGACGTTAAAAATCTCGGTATTTCATTTGGCGGTCTCCGCGCGGTAAACGGCTTTGACATTTCGATTGAAAAAGGAGAACTGTACGGACTGATCGGACCGAACGGTGCCGGAAAAACGACTGTATTCAACCTCCTTACCGGTGTGTACAGACCGGATACCGGAAAGATCATACTTGACGGCAAAGATATTACCGGGAAAAAGACAATAGATATCAGCAAGGCGGGAGTTGCAAGAACATTTCAGAATATCCGTCTTTTCAAACAGCTCAGCGTTCTTGACAACGTAAAGGCAGGACTTCACAATCACCACAGATATTCCGCGGTTGAGGGCGTGCTGAGGCTTCCCAGATATTTTAAGGTGGAGAAGGAAATGAACGGGCGCGCGATGGAGCTTCTGCAGGTATTCGGACTCGAAAATCACGCGGATGTCCTTGCCGCCAACCTTCCTTACGGAGAGCAGAGAAAGCTGGAAATTGCCAGAGCCCTGGCGACGGAACCGAAGCTGCTTCTGCTGGATGAGCCGGCGGCGGGCATGAATCCGAACGAGACGGGAAGCCTGATGGAGATGATCCAGCTTGTCCGTGAGAAATTCGGTATGACGATCCTCCTGATCGAGCACGACATGAAGCTGGTGAGCGGCATATGCGAGAAGCTGACGGTGCTCAATTTCGGAGAGGTGCTTGCCTGCGGAAAAACAGCAGAAGTGCTGAATAATCCCCAGGTAATCACCGCATATCTTGGAGAATAGGAGGAAACAGCGATGGCAATGCTTGAAGTCAAAGATTTGGAAGTATATTACGGAGTGATTCAGGCCATCAAAGGAGTGTCATTCCATGTGGA
>CALWKB010000099.1 GCA_944381125.1 uncultured Mediterraneibacter sp.
CAGCCTTCTCCTGCATCGGAAACGATATTCCTTCGGCGAGCAGCCTTCGCTCTTTTTAAAAACCGTACAGAAATAATGAGGTTCTTTATATCCGACCTCAAATCCGATCTCTGATGTTTTCATAGCAGAATTTTCCAAAAGTTCCTTCGCTTTCTGTACCCTGACCTTTGTCAGATACGTCACAAAAGTCTGTCCTGTTTCTTTACTGAAAATGAAACTTAAGTAACTGGGACTCATACCGATCTGATCCGCCACTTCCTCAAGAGAAAGTTTTTTCTTATAATTTTTCGCAATCAGCTCTTTCGCCCTGCCGATAATATCCGAGTAACGGCCGCCTTCAGTATTATCCCGGAAATGCAGCGCGTTTTCCAGCATGGCTTGCATATATATTTTCACATCTTCTCTCGTGCGTACATTATATATCGCATTCTGAAGCGCCGTCTGATCAGTCTGCCCTCCGTCATCTTTGTGCAGTCGCTGTTCAAATGACATCACTGTAATATATATATCTATTATCATATATCTGCGCATCAGCATGGATTCTATATTCCAATCCGCCGTTTCCCGAAAATACTGCTCTGTAAAGTCCGGAATTTCTTCTTTTGTTCCGTTGCGCAGAAACTTTTCTATGACTCTTCTTGAATTCCAGATATCATTCCAGCTGTTTGTTTTCAGTTCCCCTGCTTCCCCGCCGTCGAAAAAATGGTCTGCGGCCTCAAACGTACTCCTCTTTTCTTCAAATCTGCGTGAAAAATTCTTTTCGGCCCCGGCAAAAGATATTCCAAGTTCACGCAGTCTGCATACCCGGCTTCCCATCGCTCCGAAATATCTCAGCGTCGAGTAATCACTCATAATCGTCTGCACTTTGGAAATAAATTCTTCTTCAAGTTTTTTTGCCGCGCCTTCTTCTCCACCCATTAACAGAAACGCCCAGCCTTCTTCTGCGCGCCAGAAGCAATGTATCCCCGTCATCATGTTCTCCAGATTTTTCAGTCTTTTCCCGGCCTCAGATTTCAATTTTACATCTTCCGGCTTATTCTCCGCAGACATGATATTAAAAAGACATATTTTATAGTTCTGCGCCCCAAGATTTACGCCGGCTTTTTTCCCCAGTTCCAGCAGATATGAGAAGGATCTTCCTTCCGAAATCAGTTCTGAGAAAAGCCGCATTTCTCTGTAGGCAGATTCGAGTTCAGCGGCCGAATCCGTCTTCCCGGCGCACCAGCTCCCGTTCTCCTTTTCTGTCCGGATCTGTTCCGCCATGCTGTGCAGTGTTTTCAGAAGTTTTGATGAGGGAACCGGTTTCAGCAGATATTCCGACGCGCCTGTTTTTATTGCGGCCTTTGTCATATCAAAATCTGAATATCCTGTGAGAATCAGTATTTTTACAGCCGGAAGCTCCCTCTTTACCATCTGGCTGAGCTCAAATCCGTCTACAAAAGGCATTTTAATATCTGTTATTAATATATCCGGTTTTGTCTCCAGAATCAGCGGATACGCCAGTTCTCCGTCCGCCGCTGATCCGACGAATTCGAACCCTTCTTCTCCCCAGCTGATGCTCTTCTGGATAGAATTTCGGATAAGAGCATCGTCTTCCGCAAGAAATATCTTTATCTTGTCTGTTGTTCCACTTTTTGCAAACATACAGATTCCCCCATAATATACGTACAGCCTGTTTGAAACTTTTGTGTATATTATAGGGGAATCTTTTTTATTAACCTATGGAAATATTTTTATTTTTTTGTACTATTTTTTACTTCTGCGGATTTTTGCCGCTGTCAGTCCGCAGACTGCAGATGCCCCGAGAAGCACGGTCCATACGCCGACCGGAGTATAATCTCCTGTCTTCGGAGTCTGGCTTTCTCCATCAGAAACATTGCCCGGAGCCTGTGCGTCCGTTCCGCCCGTGCTGCCCGTGGGGGTCTTTCCGGTATCCTCGCCCGGTTCTTCTCCCGGTTTCTCGCTCGGGTTCTCGCCTGGTTCCTCACCCGGCTCTTCTCCCGGTTCCTTACCCGGCTCTTCTCCCGGTTCCTCGCCCGGGTTCTCGCCTGGTTCCTCACCCGGATTCTCTCCTGGTTCCTCGCCCGGTTCTTCTCCTGGTTCCTCGCCCGGTTCTTCTCCCGGCTCTTCCTTCAGCGCTTCTTCCGCTTTCGCGGCCACCTCTTCCAGCCTGTCCTTCAGATCACTGCTGATCAGCTCTTTCTGCGCGTCACTTAACGCATCGTATGCTTCCTTCACATCAAGCACGCTCTGGGCGTTGTCTTTTGTGATCTGATCCGCTGCCGGCAGTTTTTCAATCTGTCCCGCAACATCCTGCGCTGCCGCCAGATCGTCTGTACTCATGTACTCTGTCACATTCCACTCCCGGATCGCGATGGACGCGTTGCTCTTGCTGTTGTCCATGGTCATCCGGATGCTCTTTGTCACAACCGGTTCAAATGCATATGTGTTATCCTCATCCGCCACGAAAGTATCATAGGTTCCCACCGGCGTTACCTGCTGCCACTGTCCGTCGGAATCCAGATACTCAATGGTCAGGCCGTCGGGAAGTCGTGCCCCGCCGCCGTCGTCATACCAGTTTACCACGCACTCGCTGAGCACCACGTCGTGGTCAAAGGTGTAGCTGATCCACGGATCCGGAATTACCTGATCTTTTTCCCAGCTGCAATAGAAAGTGTTTACATCTCCGTCATTTGCCTTTTCTTTGACATTTCCGTATTCCGGTGCGTTGTATTTCACATCGACAGTGGCTGTCTTTGCCAGATACTGCTCCTCTGTGATCTCTTTTACGAATACGCGCATTGTATCTTTGCCCCGGTTGTTCCATGCATAGTACGGGATAAAGGTCCACCGTACGCTCTCCAGACTTCCGGAATCTGTTTTTGACAGTCCGTCCGCATGGATGATCATGCCTTTCTGGATACCGTAGGGATCGTCTCCGTCGTCATTGTTTGTCAGCACGTTGTCCACTACTTCTTCTTCAAAGTTTCCGGTAAGGAACGCGTTTCTGATATCAAAATCATGGTCTGCGCCCTCCGCCG
The DNA here is from genome assembly GCA_944381125.1 of uncultured Mediterraneibacter sp. GTDB lineage: Bacteria > Bacillota > Clostridia > Lachnospirales > Lachnospiraceae > Mediterraneibacter. The sequence goes on from CALWKB010000099.1 coordinate 3,042, forward strand.
CGTATACAACCGGTCCGCGTTTTACTGCCGCCAGGCCGACATTGCTCGTCACTCTCTCATCTGAGTGGTATGCCTCCGTCTCCATGGGGAAGTCGATCTCTACTTTATCGCCCTCTGCCCACTCGCGGTCGATCACAATGTAGCCGCTCTCATCCGGCTTGGCGTCTGCCGCCTCGCCGTTTACTTTCACGCTGTTCTCTTTGTCCGCCCATGCGGGAACACGGAGCCTGAGCATGAAGTCGCCGCTGTTTTCCACGGTAATTTCGGAAGTACCGTACCAGGGCATCTGCGTCTCCATGTTCAGACCGATCGTCTGGTCTCCGACTGTAATATCCGCCTGGTTTCCGATATACAGATTGACAGTAATGCTGTCCGTATCATGGGTGTAAATGTATCCTCCCAGAGAAGTCACAGTACGCATCAGATTAGGCGGACAGCACGCGCATCCGAACCATGCTGAACGGTCCTGGTCGCCGTTGCTGCTCATGGGATTCTGATAGAAGAACTTGTCTCCGTCAAAGTTTACACCTGAGATCACGCTGTTATAAAGCGCTGTCTCTACTGTGTCAATATATTCCGCGTCGCCGTTGAGCAGGTTCATGCGCTGTCCCCACATCATACTTCCGATATTCGCGCATGTCTCTGCGTACGCATTATCGTTGGGCAGATACCAGGAGCTTCCAAATCCCTCCGCGGAGGAAGTACCTCCCTTGGAACCGATGCCGCCTGTGACATACGTCTTTGTCTGCAGGTCCTCCCAGATAGAATTCAGCGCGTCGTCATAATCATCCGCATCCATCCACGCCGCAATATCTGTCATTCCGGAATACTGATACATGGCGCGTACGGAATGTCCGGCTGCGATATCCTGCTCCTGAACGGTCGTCCAGTTCTGTCTGTAGTAGGGGTCGCTCAGAAAATCGCTGAAGTACCCGTGGTTCATTTCTTTTCCTCTCATGTCGAGGAAAAATTTCGCAAGATTGACATAATCTGTTACCCTGGAAGAATAGGTTCCCGCCTTTGCCAGGCACTCTTCTGCCGGCGTATCTTTGCCGAGCGCTTCCAGCTCTTCGCAGACCGTGGCAAGTTTTACAAGTCCAAGCTCGATCTCCTGATGTCCCGGATAAGCCTCCCATTTTCCTTCTCCGAAAAGACGATTTACCATATCCGCATTACGTATCGCCACATTAAACAATCTCAGATCTTCGTAATTGGTAGCTCTTGTGTATGCCGCCGCCGCTTCATAGAAATGTCCGAAGCAGTACATCTCATGCCAGGAATAGTTTGTGAGGCGCTTCACGCCGTTTGTCTTTCCTGCCGCGTTTTTCAATGTAAAGTACGTCTGGAGATATCCGTCATACTGATCCAGCTCCTCGTTGTCCGCCGGATTGCCGTCTTCGTCCAGATATTTCTCCTGGGCGCCTTCGATATAACCGATCCATGTATTGATCAGACTGCGGAATTCATCCTGCTTCGCGATTACTTCCTCATCTCCCGCCGGATCCAGCTGCAGGGCATAGCTCATGGCTTCAATCATCTTGTATGTATCAGTATCCAGGAAATACAGGTTGTCTGTGGCTCCTTCCTGCCAGCCTGTGGCGCGGAAATAGGGATCAAAATCATCTGCTTCCGTGCCGCCGTAATATCCGTGCAGCTGAGCCGCATGCTTCAGGTTCTCCAGTCCGCCGCTGTTGTTGCTTCCGGTCTTGGAAATATTTTCAATACCTGTCGGGATTACCTCGCAGATAAATTCCTTCTGCTTTGCCGACCAGAAATCGTCGTGGATCACCACGTCGTTAAAGTTGACTGCCTTTTCCACTTCTTTTCCAGAGGACGCCGGGATCGTTACATCAAAAGTCTTCTCTTTTGTATCTTCTCCAAGCGTAATCTTTGCTGTAAAGGTTACATTTACATCCTCGGAGCCGCGGTTTACCTTTGCCTCATTGTCTGCTACTTCTACAGCTCCTTTTCCGTCCTCTGCTGTCCAGGAGATTTCCGTTCCCCACTCCCCTGCTGTCTGGAGCCGCTTATCGTAATAAAGCTTTTCCGGGAACTCAAGCGCGTCGTATGCGGACTGAAGCTTCGTCTCATTGTCGAGCCCGCACATTTCTTCTACCTCCGCCTGTGTCGCCGCCATGCTGTAAATGGTGAGGTCGTCGATGGCGCCGCTCAGGTTGCTCGGAGAGTATCCGCTCTGTCCGATATATTTTTCGCTGTTCGTCTTTACAATTCCGGGATTCGTCGTGCTGCTTATCGCCACATCCTGTTTTACGCCGTTGCGGTAAATGGCGATTTCCTGTGTCTCGGAATTATAAACCGCCACCACGTGAACCCACTCGTTTTCCGGGAAGAAGCTGCTCACGCTTCCCGCGTATCCCAGATATTTCTGTCCTGCCATCAGGTCGACGCCGTGTCCCAGATTGCCCAGCGTCAGATACCATCCGGTGGCGGTGTCATAAGAAGCCTGATCTTTGCACCAAAACAGGATCTGTTCTCCGCTGTAGCCGCCTTCCGGCGCCTTCGCCCAGAATGATACCGTCAAATCCGACGGCTGAAGATCCAGACTGTTTCCGAGAGATATCTTCGCGTTGTTTACGCTGAGGGCTTTGCCGGATCCGTCATATCCTTCTGTATAATCCACTGTGCCGGATTCCAGAACCGGGGTGTGCTTTCCGGTGCTGTCTGTCAGTCCGCCGTCCTCAAATGTCATCTCAAGCACCTTGCTCTCTTCCAGAGTGGCCGGCTCGTCCTCCGCCCACACTGCGTTCAGATTCCATTCCCGAATCCCGACAGACATATCGCTTTCGTTATTTTCCATGGTCATCCGTATAGCGGTCGTCTCAACTTCCTCAAATTCATATGTATTGTCCTCATCCGCCACAAAAACCGTATACTCTCCGACCGGTGTTACTTCTGTCCAGGTTTCTCTGTCATCCTCCAGATATTCAATGATCAGACCGTCCGGCACAAGCACTCCTGTTCCGTCCTGAAACCAGTTTACAATACATTTGCTGACTGCAATGTCTTTTTCAAAAGTATAGCTGATCCAGGGATTCTCATATACCTGGTCCCTCTCCCAGCTGCAGTAAAATGTGTCCGTATTACCGTCTTTTACTTTGCCGCTTGTATTGCCCCATTTTGATTCATACTGTACAGCAACCACCGCGTCCGTCTGTACATTCACAGCGTTATCCTCTCCCGATGCCTGCGCGGTCTGCGCCGGCACAGCCGGGAACACGCCGCCGGCTGCCAGCACCATTGTCAAAGCAACAGCTATTTTCCGCTTCATTCCCTTTCCTGCCTTTCTTTATTATTATTTCGACTCAGCCGGCGCACTCTCAGATCCCGCCGCATAAAAGTCTTCTAGGATAAAATAATAAAAGATCACAGGCAATTCTTCTACCTGTAATCTTTTTAACTTGGTATGCTTTCTTTTGCAATTTCCCGACGGCGCATCAATTTCTTACATTTTTTTTGGATTTTTATTTTTTTATTCTCTGTCTGCCAGTTTTGCCCTGTATTTTCCCGGCGACATGCCCGCTACTTTTTTAAATACTTTTGTAAAATAAAAATAATCGTTGTAGCCGCACATTTCCGCGATTGCCGCCGTGGAGAGGCTTTCATCCCGCATCAGTTCCTTCGCGTACTGGATCCTTTTCGCGGACAGATATTCCGAAAACGTCAGCCCCAGTCTGTTCTTTAAAAGTCCGCTCAATCGGGCCGGACTGAGATGATATTTTTCCGCAAGACCGGACAGGGAAATATTCTCCGTATACCGTTCCTGAATCTCCCGGATCACTCTGTCAAGAACAGTCGGCGGAAGCTCAGCGTCGCCTCCGTCCGCACCGGCGCCGCCCAGCTCCTCATCTATTTTTCTCAGGACATTTCTCAGTTCTTCCTCTTCCACCGGCTTAAGAAGATAATCAGAAGCGCCCAGGCGAACCGCTTCCTGCGCGTAAGAGAATTCCGCGTATCCGCTGACCAGAACCACTCTGGTATCAAGACCGTTTTCTCTTATTTTTTTAAGCAGTTCAATGCCGTTAAGCCCGGGCATACGGATATCCGCCATCAGAAGATCCGGCCGGAGCCGCCGGATTTCCTCAAAAGCAGTCACACCGTCCAAGGCTTCCCCGATCACCTGAAACGCCGTTCCCGAACGGCCGATCATCTTTTTCAGCCCCATGCTCACCCAGATTTCATCATCCGCCAGAAATAC
>CALWKB010000100.1 GCA_944381125.1 uncultured Mediterraneibacter sp.
AGTATTCTGTTCCGTATTCTGGTCTGTACCGGCTGCATAAACATCCGCCGACCGTACAGGCGCCATGCCTGCCGTCAGCACAACAGCAAGTACCAGTGCTAATAATCTTTTAGCCCTTTTCATTGTTTCTCCTCCTTCATGATATTTATTCTTCAATGGCTTCCACCATGAGAACCGTACTTCCGTCTGCAGAAAAATGTTTCGTTTCCGACTCAGTGCTGTCTCCAGGCCCTACATTTTCAAATCTGCAGCTGTATGTAATTCCGCCAAGATAATAATTATCCGTCAGTTTGTTTTTATACCTGACGTATACTGTTCCAAGCTCCTCTTCCGTCAGATTTTTCAGGGTCAGCGCGCCGTTTACAGCTGTCACCTCAACTTTATCTTCCATCACGTCCATGTTTCCATCAGCGTACAGTCTGTCCAGAAATGTAAGAACATCTTCGGGATTAAATTCCCGTTTGTTCTGTTCCAGCGCTACGACTGATTTTCCTGCCGGAAGAGTTGATATGTGGAAGTCCGCCTCGCCGCCTTCTCCGGTGGAAAATTTTATCTCCGCGTACTCAACGTCTGTATCCGATTCATTTTTTACAACAACCGCAAGCACGTTCGCCGTCGGCTCATCGCTTCCGTCTTCTACGAACGGTCCTGTGTACTGTCCGATTCCTTCTATTACAAGCGGCGTATTTTCAACCCGATAGGGAAGCGTCACTCCGCAGATCACCTGCTCCCCGTTCTTGTCAGCGCCATTGATATAGCCCGGGAGGTTATACCAGTCAGCTTCCGCATCCTGCTGCTCTGCCGGATCGCCGGCCGCATCCTTTTCCGGTCTGTTTACAACTGTCGCCGGATCAGATTTCTCTTCCGGTTTCCGGCCGCCGGCCATGAAAACCGCTATTGCAATCAGAAGCAAAATCAGCAGCACAACCGCTGAAATCAATACAGCTTTTCTATTTACCGTAAATTTTTTCTGCTTTTTCCTCTTTCTGCGTCTTCTTCCTGCCATTATGCCATCCTTCTCCGTAAAAACTGTTCCGTTCGTCAGATAAATTCGGATTTACCTGACTATGCAGTCCAATGCATACTTTCGGAATCCTAATTATTATACCATTCAGATATTTTATCACCTCATACAAAAGTATTAGATTTTACTACTGTTTTTCAAACTTTTTTGGTTTTCCCCGCTATGCTCCAGTTTTCGGCTTTTTCTGCGATTTTCTTCGCAAACCGGAGGAATTTGCAGTATGTTTGTTACACAAGAGCATACGGCCTGACACAGCATATTACTTTTTAAGGAGGCAAAAGTCATGAAAACAACACTTATTAATGAAATCTGCGGACGGATGGAAGAGCATCTCACAGACAGCCAGAATCAGCTGCTTCGTTCAAATCTTCAGAAAGTGTTTCAGCAGTTTAACATTCCGGACAGTTCATCCGAAGTTCCGGAGCAGATTCAGGAAACTAATATCCGACTTCTGAATCTTTTCATTGCCGCGAAGAAAATTGAAGGCTGTTCTGAAAACACACTGAATTACTATTCCGCGACATTGCTGAAAATGATCGGCACAATACGTAAAAATGTCTGCAGCATTGAGACGGACGATATCCGGTTTTATCTGAGCCGTTATCAGGATATTCGCGGTTCCAGCAAGACAACGCTTGACAATATCCGGCGGATTATGTCGTCCTTTTTCATCTGGCTTGAAAATGAAGACTATATAGACAAAAGTCCGGTCCGCCGGATTCATAAGGTAAAATCCACGCAGTTTGTCAAAGAAACTCTGTCTGATGAAAATCTGGAATGTCTGCGGGATCACTGCTGCCATCCGAGGGATCTGGCAGTCATAGATATGCTTGTTTCCACCGGCATCCGCGTAGGCGAGCTGGTAAACCTGAACCGCTCTGATATCAATTTCACCAACAGGGAATGCATCGTCCTCGGCAAAGGCGATAAAGAAAGGCGGGTATATTTTGACGCCAGGGCAAAGATCCATCTCAGGCAGTATCTTGATGTGCGCTGCGACGATAACAACGCGCTTTTTGTAAGCACCCGATCACCATGGAAGAGGCTCTCCGTCGCAGGCGTTGAGCGCATGCTCGCGCGGCTCGGCGCCGCTTCGCAGGTCCGCCACGTCCATCCGCACAAATTCCGGAGAACGATGGCGACCATGGCCATAGAAAAAGGCATGCCCATCGAACAGCTCCAAAAACTGCTCGGGCATACCCAGATTGATACCACTCTTCACTACGCGATTGTAAATGAGCGTAATGTAAAACTTTCACATCAGAAATACATTTGCTGAAACCGTATGACTTTGCGGGGGGAGCCGGCCGACTCCCCCGCAAAATACTTATTATATTAGTCAGCTAAATCCCAATTTTCCTGACTAGTTATCCTCTCTCTGTCGCGTCCATGACGCGAATAACTTATTCCGCTTTTTTTATCATGCACTCTTTTCTGTAAAACGCCACTCCGTATTTCAGGATATCCTGATATCCTTCCTGCCTAAGCGCCGCCTCATAATCCCGCTCTTCGATCTGCCGCAGCGCTTCCCCGCATTTTTCCTCCAGTCCCTGATAGGTCTTCGATACTTTGATCTCGATGATAATCGCTTTTCCGCGCACGCTCGGGTACCTTACAAGGATATCCGGCCGGCCGTTGCCGGACTCCCGGTTGGACTGCACGATATAATTCCCGATATTTTTCAGCATTCCGGCGAGAAAGCCGTGATCGTAGCTCTCCTGATAATCGTAAAAACTGATCGTCTCCATCAGGTTCTCGGACAGGATCCGGGCCATCTGTTCCGTATCGCCGCTCAGCATGCTCTCATACAGAGGCGTCAGTTCTTTCTCTTTTGTCTTTTCCTCAAACCAGCGCAGCACCGCATTTTTATATACATAACGCACCTCGCTGTTCGGAATCGCCATCTCCATGTAGATGGTCTCCCCTTCCTGCCGCTCGCTGATCTTCTTCAGGTAGCCGGTGAAGAAAAGAAAGTTCCACAGATTGTCCTGGGTGGAATCCATGTCGTCATAAGTAATATCCTCATGGATGGGCTTCTCGATTGTGCCGCCCTCAATCAGGCTCTCGATCTCCTGCTTCACGGAAATATCAGCATGCTCCACCAGGTTCCTCACAATGCTGTTGGAGCTGGTATTGGACCAGTAGGGCTTTGCAAATGCATGCTTATCCTTATAGCAGGAATCCACGTAGTTGATCACACTCCAGGGATTATAAACTTCTGCATCTCCAAACCGGTATCCGTCATACCATTTCTGTACCGTGTCCAGATTTTCCTCCAGTCCGTAATCCATCAGCATCTGCTCTACTTCTCCCGGGGTAAAACCGAAATGCTCCGCGCAGGTCTGAGACGTAATGGAAATCACCTTCAGATTGTTCAGCCCCGTAAAGATGGACTCCTTGCTGATTCGAAGGCATCCGGTCACTACAGCGAATTCCAGGTTGTCGTTGGTCTTCAGCGCAGACTCGAAAAGGGAGCGGATCAGCGCCACCATCCGGTCATAAAACCCGCTGAAATATGCGTTTTCCAGAGGGACGTCGTACTCATCGATAAGAATAACCGACTTCTGACCGGTGCAGGCATGCAGACATTCGG
>CALWKB010000101.1 GCA_944381125.1 uncultured Mediterraneibacter sp.
CTGTGGATTCCCTGAATTTCTTCCGGGTGTGTAATATTCCACATTTCGGGAAGCTCGCCCGGCTTCAGTCCTTTTTCCTGCAGAAGAGTGCCCATTCCCCCGTCAAAAAAGAGCAGTTCTTTTCCAAGTCGTTCTTGTATCATAATATATTATCTGTCCTTTCCCCTTAGTGTCTTCCGTATTTTCCGATCAGTCCGGCCGGCGCCGGTACGGGCAGTCGTCTCTGCCGCAGGCTTCGCACCCCTGCACCGGACAGCGCTCCTTTACCGGACTCACACCGATCACCGCCGTAACTGATTTTGTCGGAGTCATCATGCATCCGTCCGTCATGCTCAGCCCGATCATTTTCGCGCAGTCCAGCATCCGCATAATCGGTTCCTGGTACCGTATATCAAAGTCTCCGTACCCCGGACTGAACCGGGGGCGCAGGTATCCGCCTTCCTTTTCCAGTTCCCTGCCGATCTCCTCCTGACGCCGGTCGCAGTATTCTTCAAGATACGCGGCCGCGCAGGCCTGCAGGGCGACGGAGCGCGCCATGTCCGTAATCCCGGTCCTCGAAATCAGTCTGTCTACGCCGATTCCGAGCGTCGCTCCGAAAAGAATCGCCCGTCCGCAGTTTTTCAGATTTCGCGAAAGACTTCTGCTTTGAATTTTCATGGTCCCGATCTGAACCGTTTCTTCTCCGCACTCCCGCAATTCAAAAATGCGGCAGACTGATCTGGGTTCTGCCTCTTTCTCAAGCTCCTGAAACGAGCGTTCTACCAGAGCGCATATTCCCGCGTCTGCCGCACCTTTTTTTACTCCGAGATAGCGGATCGCTTCCTCTATCCTTTTCTCCATTGTCCGTCTTCTACCCTTTTATAATTTCAGACAGGTTGCCCATTATCGCTTCCGCCACGTCCGGCTTATTCATCGTATAAATATGAATGTTTTTAACGCCGTTGGCAAGAAGATCAATAATCTGATCCGTGGCGTAGGCAATGCCTGCCTGTTTCATCGCCGCCGGAGAACTTCCGAACCGGTCGGAAATGGCAAGAAATCGCCTCGGGAAAACTGTTCCCGAAAGCTCCTGGCTTCTTTTCAGCTGTGAAGCGCTGGTGATCGGCATAATGCCCGGAAGCACAGGCACGGTAATTCCGGCTTCTCTTATCCGGTAAAGGAAGTTGTAATGGATGTCATTATCAAAGAACATCTGAGTGGTAAGGAAATCCACCCCGCTGTCCACTTTCTGTTTCAGATACCGGATATCATCCGATTTGTGTTCGTTTTCCACATGCCCCTCAGGGTAGCACGCGGCTCCGATGCAGAAATCGCCGTGCTTCTTTATCTCTTCTATCAGCTCACTGGCATAGCGGAACCTGTTTTCATCCGGGAATGTCATATTCGCCGGAATATCCCCGCGAAGCGCGAGGATATTCTCAATTCCCAGACTTTTCAGATTTTCAATCACCTGTCTGACCTCTTCCTTTGTGGAAGATGCGCAGGTCAGATGGGCGAGGCTTAATACATTCAGATCATCCTTTATGTGTGAAGCGATTTTTGCCGTGTTTCTGCTTGTGCCGCCTCCGGCTCCGTATGTAACGCTTATAAAAGCCGGATCAAGTTTCGCCATCTCGTCCACGGCCGCGATCACACTGTCGAATCCCTCGTCTGTTTTCGGAGGAAATATCTCAAAGGATATATGTATTCTGTCTTCGTTCAGTCTGTCTATAATCTTCATTCTGTAAATGTTCTCCTACTCGCCGATCAGGCCTCTGTAAAGATTCTCGTAATTCGCCGCGGAATTCTTCCAGGAAAAATCCTGGCTCATGGCGCGCTCTACGATCTTATTCCAGTCTCTCTTTCTGTCATAGTAAATCCGCTCCGCGTAGCGCACTGTATTAAGCATCTCATGCGCATTATAATTGCAGAAGCTGAAGCCTGTACCGGTCTTCTCATATTCATTGTAAGGCTCTACGGTATCCTTGAGTCCACCGGTTTCTCTGACGATCGGAAGTGTTCCGTAACGCAGGCTCATAAGCTGGCTCAGGCCGCAGGGCTCGAACAGAGACGGCATCAGGAACGCGTCGCAGGACGCGTAAATCTTGTGAGAGAGTTCATCCGAATAATAGATATTCGCCGACACTCTTCCCGAATATTTCCATGCGAAATGACGGAACATATTCTCATATTTTACATCTCCCGTTCCAAGCACTACAATCTGCACTGCGTCCTGGCACAGTTCATCCATTACATAGTCGACAAGGTCAAATCCCTTCTGATCCGTAAGACGGGATACCATTCCGATCAGCATCACGTGAGAATCTTTGTTGAGTCCCAGTTCTTCCTGAAGCGCCAGTTTGTTCATCGGCTTGTTTTTCCTGAAATTGTCAATGCCGAAATTCTTTGCAATTCTCCAGTCTGTTTCCGGATTCCAGTCATCATAGTCCAGGCCGTTTACAATACCGCACAGATCGTTCGCTCTGGCAGACATGAGCCCGTCCAGTCCTTCCCCGTAGAACGGAGTCTTAATCTCTTCCGCATAACTGTTGCTTACGGTCGTCACCTTATCCGCATAGACAATTCCGCCCTTTAAAAGATTGGCGTCTTTGTACGCTTCCATCTTGTCAGGCACAAAATAGTAATCCGGGAGCCCGGTAATGCCCTTTACAGTCTTTGTATCCCACACGCCCTGGAACTTCAGATTGTGAATGGTCATCACGGTGGCAATTCCTCTGTAGTACTCGCCAAGGTATCTGAAATTGTCAAGGTAAACGGGAATCAGTCCTGTCTGCCAGTCATGGCAGTGAATCAGATCCGGCCGGAATCCGATCACCGGCAGGATGCTCAGCGCCGCCTTTGAGAAAAACGCGAATTTCTCAATGTTCCATTTCGGATCGCCGTCATAGGGCGCAAAGCCGCTGAAATAATGTTCATTGTCGATAAAGTAGAACGTAATGTCATTCAGCACTGTTTTGAGGACGCCCACGTACTGATTCTGTCCGGCAATGTCCATGTAAAAGTGAGTAACGTATTCGAGCTTTTCCTTCCATTCCTGCTTCATGCATGTGTAGTTGGGCAGCACAACGCGCACGTCATATTTCTCTTTGTCGAACTCTTTGGGAAGTGAACCCACAACATCCGCAAGTCCGCCTGTCTTGATAAAAGGCACACATTCTGAAGACGCAAATAAAATGTTTTTCATATACTATCCTCCGTTTTCCGAATTAATCGCCACAGGGCATTTCACTAATGAACATTATACCTCATTTCATGCGTAATGGAAAGAATTTTATCGCTTCACCATGCTAATTTCTGTCTTCTTTCTTCAGATCACGCCTTTCTTTTTATATTCCAGCTGAATTGTATCAGCAATCAGGGCGATAAATTCAGAATTTGTGGGTTTTCCCTTCCCCGTACTTACCGTATACCCGAACAGTTCATCCAGCGTATCCAGCTTTCCCCTGCTCCACGCCACCTCAATGGCATGCCGGATCGCGCGCTCCACCCGGCTTGACGTTGTCTGGTATTTCTTCGCGACCGTCGGATAAAGTATTTTTGTTATAGCGTTGAGGACATCCATATCTCGGACCGCCATGATGATTGCGTCTCTCAGATAATGATATCCCTTAATATGAGCCGGTATTCCGATCTCATGCAGCATATTTGTCACCCGGTTTTCCAGGTCCTCTCTTCCTTGCGTTCCTTCTGTTTTTCCGTTTTCGTTTTTCTTTTCATAATTCCGGAACATTTTTCTGACGGATTTTATCCGTTCCAGCAGCATTTCGTTGTTGAACGGTTTCATGACATAGTAATTCGCGCCCTTGTTAAAGGCGTCTTCTGTAATCCTTTCCTGGCCAACCGCTGTGATCACGATAAAATATGGACGTTTGCTGACGGTCTGGTCCCGGTTGATCTGTTCCATCACCGTCAATCCGTCCATTTTCGGCATAATCAAGTCGAGAAGGACGACATCGGGCTGTCTGTCTCTGATAATCTGACACATCTCCTCGCCGTTTTTCGCTTTTCCCACCAGACTGAGCTCCTTATCCGTGCCGATAATATTTTCCAGCATGTCAAGAATTTTCTGATTATCGTCAGCGATGGCCACGTTCAAATGCTCCATTCTCTTCTCTCCCTCATCATTGAGAACCGGCTTTGAAAACGCCACGCGCTTATTATATCCGGACAAATTTGCGGAATCAAGGAGATTTTGTAACACTATTTCGACAATTTTTTTCGACAAATATGATTATTCCGCCTGTTCCAGCATATTTTCTATAAATATGCCGTATCCCATCGTCGAATCCTGCACAAACACGTGCGTAACCGCTCCGATTAATTTCCTGTTCTGTATGATCGGGCTGCCGCTCATCCCCTGAATAATCCCTCCTGTTTTTTCAAGAAGCTCTTTATCTGTCACTTTAATGACGAGTCCTTTGTTGACTTCTGTCCCCGACATGTCGATATCTGTGACCTCAATGTCATACTCTTTAATTTCACCGTCAATAAAGCATCGGATAAGCGCGTCCCCCTTTTTTATCTCTTCTTTTTTCACCGTCTTTATCGGAATCTGTTCTTCAAAAAGGCTGTCGATTCTGTCAATTGTCCCGTAAATTCCCGCGTCCGTATTTTTATCGATTGTGCCAAGCACGTTAAAATTATTATAAACAATAATCCCTTCCATGCTTCCGGGACTTCCGTCCGTGCCTTTTGTAATATCCTGTATACTTGTCCGGTACACCCTTCCGTCTGAAATCTCCATCAGCACATTGGTATCCGTATCATGGATCCCGTGCCCGAGCGCGCCGAATCTGCTCTGTCCGGTGAGAAATGTAATTGTTCCGAGCCCCTGTATATTATCTCTCACCCATATGCCGAGCCGGTATTCGCCGCTTTTATATTCTACGGGCCGCAGTTTTACATCCAGCGTTTCTTCCCCTCTGCGCAGCGTCAGTTTCACCGCATTGCCGCCTATCTCGTCCACCGCGTCCAGAAGGTCGTTTTTCCCTTCGATACTTCTGCTGTTTACCGCCGTGATATAATCTCCGGTCTGCACAAGGCCGCGGGCAGGTTCGCGGCGGTCCCCGCCGGAGTCCTCCACCGCCTCTGTGCCGAGCACCATGACTCCGTCAGTCTCCATATATATGCCCGCAGGCATGCCGCCCAGGAGAACAGTGTCCGCATCCGCGCCGACCGCGTTTACATTCGCCTGCCAGGAACGGATCCCTCTGAATCCCGAAAAAGCGGCGAACAGGATCAGGCAGGCCGCGGACGCGGCGCAGACAAGCGGTCCCGACGGCCTGCGGGAGCTTTTTGTCTTCTGTTTTTCCGTCATGCCGCAGCACCACATTCTTTTCCCATACAGTCACACATCCTTTCCACATATTTTAAAGCTGTCCGTACAAAGAGATACAGGCCGGCCTGTTTTATTATGTGTGACTTTTTTGTATTTCACTCTGGTATTATCGTGCACGCTTTGCCAATTCTTTCATCTCCCGCGCGCTTTCGGTTATATGGTCCGTTATATTGGCGCCGCCCAGCATGCGCGCCAGTTCCTTTACCGAATTTTCTTCATCCAGAGCAGCAATCCTGGTTTTTACGGTATTTCCATCCGTTTCTTTCCGGATCAGATAATGGAAGTCTGAAAATGCCGCGATCTGGGGAAGATGCGTAATACAGATAATCTGGCGGTTTTCAGATATCAGCCGCAGTTTTTCTCCCACCTTGCCGGCTGTAATTCCGGAAATACCCGTGTCAATTTCGTCAAAAATAAGCGTCGGAGTATCTTCCTCTCCGGCAAGCACGGCTTTAACGGCGAGCATCACCCTGGAAAGCTCCCCGCCTGAAGCTATGTTTCCCAGAGGTTTTAACGGTTCTCCCGGGTTGACGGCCAGATAAAACTCCGCCTCGTCGCGGCCGGAAGATGTATATTTTCCGGAATCCGTAAGCCTGATTTCAAGCCGCGTGTCCATAAAATTCAGCTCGGACATCTGTGAACGGATTTCCCTCGAGAATACGGCCGCGGCTTTTTCCCTTGCCGCGCGAAGAGCGGCGGCGGCCTCTTCCATCCGTTCCCCGGCAGCCTGCGTCTCCTGCAAAATCCGCGCGAGAAAATCATCGTAATCTTCCAGTTCTTCTATTCTTCTCTTTTTTTGCTCGCAGTATTCCAGTACGTCCGGAATCGTTTTGCCGTATTTTGCTTTCAAATGATTCAGCACGTTAAGCCGTTCTTCCGTCTCATGGAATTCTTCCTCTGAAAACTCAAAGCTTTTTGCATAATCTGCAAGTTCCCGGTTAAAGTCGTTCAGAAGGCTGTCAATCTCTGAAAGCTGGCTGTACAGTCTTTCTCCCTGCCCGTCGGCGTCTGTAATATCCTGCAGCGCCCGGATCGCCCTGCTGAGCATGTCGCTGGCGCTGTCCCGTCCGTCCGCGCCGGTATATCGGTAGGCCTCGGCTGCCGCTTCCGTGACGCTTCGGCTCAGAGTCATTCTGCGGTACATTTCTTCCAGCTCCGCATCCTCCCCGGGCATTGGCGCGGCCTCTTCAATCTCATCTGCTTCATAGCGCGCAAGATCCAGTTCCCTGGCCCTGCTCTCGGCGTCCAGCGTCGAGGCGTCTCTTTTTTTCGTAAGTTCCTGATACTTTTTATATGCCGTAGCCATTTCTTTCTTCAACGGATATATCTCTTCTTTCGCGTACAGATCGAGAAGAGAAAGGTGATTTTTCCGCTGAAGCAGACTCTGGCTGTCGTGCTGTCCGTGTATGTCGATCAGAAGGCCCGCGGCTTCTCTTAAAATGTTCATATTTACTGTTTCTCCGTTGATCCGGCACACGCTCCGTCCGCCTGTCAGCTTCCGGCTCAGAGTAATCAGTCCGTCCTCCGGTTCTATATCCATCTCTGACAGCCGTCGGACAATCGCGTCGTCTTCCACGGAAAATGTCAGCTCAACCAGTCCGCTTCCGGCTCCGCTTCTCAGGAAATCCGCGCTGTAGCGGCCGCCGAGGGCCAGCTGTACAGAGCCGAGAAGGATGGATTTTCCCGCGCCTGTTTCACCGGTAAGAATATTCAGCCCCGGCCCGAATTCAACTTCCGTCTCGTCGATCAGCGCGAGGTTTTTTACATGCAGATTCTGTAACATATTTTTTTCCTACATTTCCTTTGAAACAAGTTTCCGTATCTTTTCCATTACCGCCGCCGTGTCGTCTACCGTGCGGATGGCGCACATAATTGTATCGTCTCCCGCAATACATCCCGCGACTTCGTTCCAGTTCATTGCATCCACAGCGGCCGCGACTGCCATTGCCATTCCCGACACGGTTTTTATAACAAGTATATTCTGCGCCATATCCATAGACACGAAGCCGTCCCGGAGGACACGGATATATTTTTCACTCATGCCCTTCTCTTCCTGTCTGTGAATAACGTATTTCTGCTTTCCGCCGCTTATGGAAATCTTGGTCAGCTTCAGATCTCTTATATCTCTGGACACTGTCGCCTGAGTAACCTTAAAGCCGGCATTGTTAAGATATTCCGCAAGTTCCTCCTGTGTCTCTATGTCATACTGGCTGATCAGTTCTATGATTTTTGCATGACGACTTACTTTCATTTTACTAATTTCCTTTCATTTTTTCCCGCATCGTTTTCAGAAAACTTTCTTTACCCAGCTTGATGAGGCGCGCCGTCTCCGGCGCCCTTCGTATCTCTACCCGGTCGCCTGTAACCAGAGTCGTCTGCTCCGCCCCGTCGAAACAGAGCGAGACATGTTCCTGTTTCCCGTATCTGCCCTCACAGATCTCAAGCTCAATCACATCGTCCTCAGACAGAACGATGCTGCTTGTATTCAGGGCGTGCGAGCAGATCGGAGTGATTACAATAAGCCTCGCCGTAGGTTCGACCACAGGTCCTCCTGCTGAAAGATTATATCCTGTGCTCCCTGTCGGCGTGGATATGACTACGCCGTCGGCCAGATACGTATTGAGCAGCGTGCCGTTTACATATAAATGAAACTTTACAATCCGTATCTTTCCCTCTCTTGCCAGGACGATGTCATTCAGGGCGAGATCTCTGGCTCCGTCGCGGAAAACTCCCTGAATCATCATACGTTCCTCAACGACGGGGATGCTGTCAATCAGCTGATCCAGCGCCCGGCGGTAGTCTTTTAGCTCCACATCCGTGAGATACCCCACCGTACCCAGATTGATGCCAAGGAGGGGAAGATTTCTCTGTCCGAGATCTCTTACGGCCCGGATCAGAGTGCCGTCTCCTCCGAGCACAAGCGCGCACTGCGCGTCGTCCGGAATAGTTCCCGGAATAATATGCCCTGCTTCATCTTTGCTGCAGAGGATGCATTTTTTTCCCCTGCCTTCAATATAACTGCGTATTTCGTTTGTAATCTGCAGGTCTTTGTCTTTAAGCAGATTTGTAATAATATAAAAAGAATCCATGTCCAACCTCATTTTGCCAGTTCTTCAAATGCCTTGCCGGTTACTGCCGCCGCAGCTTTCTCCAGGTCTGTCAGGGCGCTTTCTGCGCCTTTCTTCAGACGGATCAGATACTCGATATTGCCTTCCGGTCCGCGGATCGGTGAAAAATCAAGCTCCATTACGCCGAATCCGATCTGCCGGGCATAATCCGCAACCTTTACAATTACTTCCCTGTGTACGGCCGGATCCCTGACCACGCCCTTTTTGCCTACCTTTTCTCTCCCCGCCTCGAACTGAGGCTTGATAAGCGCCACAATCTGACCGTCTTCACGCAGATAATTCCGGATCGGTTCCAGCACTTTCGTAAGCGAGATAAAAGATACGTCAATAGAGGAAAAATCAACCGGTTCGCCGATGTCCCCGGGAGTAACGTACCGGATATTTGTTTTTTCCATGCAGACAACCCTCGGATCCTGGCGAAGCTTCCAGTCAAGCTGTCCCCGTCCCACATCGATCGCATAAACCTTTTTCGCGCCGTTCTGCAGCATACAGTCCGTAAAGCCGCCTGTCGAGGAGCCTACGTCGGTGCAGACACTGTCTGTCACGTCGATATCAAAGACCTTAAGCGCTTTTTCAAGTTTCAGCCCGCCCCTGCTCACATAGGGGAGCGCGTGTCCTCTTACTTCTATAGATACGTCCGGCGCGAATGTAGTGCCGGCTTTGTCTTCCCGCTCTCCGTCCACATACACGCTGCCCGCCATAATCACTGCCTTGGCCTTCTCCCTTGACTCAGCCAGATTTCGTTTTACAAGCAGTACATCCAATCGTTCTTTCATAGCATTTCGTCCTTTATTGTCATCAGTCTGTCAACATGAGATAATCAGAGACGGCCTGTTTCACAATCGTATCCCTGTCAAGGCCCGCCTCTTTTCTGAGCAGTTCCACACTGCCGTGTTCCACATACTCATCGGGAATTCCGATATTGCGCACGCGGACATTCAGCTTTGCCCTGTTTACGTAATCAAGCACCTGCTCTCCGAATCCTCCTGTCAGTACATTTTCTTCAATAGTTATAAACAACCTGTGGTCTCCGGCCAGATATTCCAGCGTCTGCGTGTCCAGAGGCTTCACAAACCTGGCGTTTACAAGACTGCAGGCATACCCGGTATCTTTGAGGTCCATCCGCACCTGTTCCGCAAGCTCAGACATATGTCCGACGAATATCACCGCAATATCTCCTTCTTCATAAAGTATTTCGCTCTTTCCGTATTCGACGGGCGCACGGAACTGCCGCAGTCCCTCGTATGCTGTCCCACGCGGATAGCGCAGAGCCACCGGTCCCTCGAAGTCAACGGCAAACCGCAGCATATCCGCCATCTCCCAGCGGTTTTTCGGAGACATAACCGTCAGATTCGGAATCATGGACAGATAGGAAAGATCAAAGACGCCCTGATGGGTTTCCCCGTCGCTCCCCACAAGTCCCGCCCTGTCCACGGCAATAACTACCGGAAGATTCTGAAGGCAGACGTCATGGATCGTCTGGTCAAACGAGCGCTGAAGGAATGAGGAGTATACGGCAAATACAGGTTTCATTCCGCCCGCGGCAAGCCCCGCCGCAAATGTCATGG
>CALWKB010000102.1 GCA_944381125.1 uncultured Mediterraneibacter sp.
GGGAGATAGTTGTTTATCAACTATCTGGGTTTAGTATAAAAAGAAAATGTGTCAAAAATATGATTAAAATATAAAAGAAATCGAAAAAAAATTATGAATTTCTTAAGTCATATATTATTCAGGAATGCGGATTGTATCTCCCGCGTATATCTGATCAGGATTGGCAATGTGGTTGAGCTTCTGCAGTTCGGACACTGTGGTGCCAAAACGGGCGGCGATCCCGCTCAGAGTATCTCCGGGGCGGATAACGTATGTGATATAATCGCCCGACGGCCGCGGCGGCCTTGCGGACAGATGATTCAGCCCGGCTTTCCTTATAATGGAAGGATAATCTGCATATCCGTAGTCCAGATCCACATCCCCTCTGATACCTGGAACCCGGCCCTGGCTTGTATACTGCCATATGCCGCATGCAGTCCCGTCCGGGCTGGCGACGTATCGGGCATACCAGAGCGCGTAGCGTTTCCTGAGCTCGTTGCCCAGATATGTGTCGATAAAATTGCGGTTGCTGTAAAACATGGAAAAATAACCTTTTTCTTCTACGCGGCTGCAGAAGCTGCGCACCAGATTGCGGGCGAGAGAAGCGGTAAAGGCTGTTCCCTGTTTTCTGATATAGTCGGCGGATGCCTCTTCGATATCATAGCAGACCGGATATTCCAGCCGGTAGGAAGAGACGGCTTTTACACAGCTGTCAGCTTCTTCGGAAGCTTCGGCGGGAGTCGTGGCATAGCAGAACCAGTACACTCCGAAGGGAAGCCCGATCCGGCTGCATTCGGAAGCGTTCCGACGGAAACGGCGGTCCAGGGTGCCGGCGCCGTATCCGGCTCTTAGCATGGCAAAACGATATCCCGCGGCTTTTACCTGTTCCCAGTCTATTTCACCCTGAAATTCACTGACATCAAGACCATGTGTAGGCATAGAAATACTCCTTTTTTGAATAAACAGCATTACAATTGGAAAATGATAGTGTATAATAACTACCAGCAGCGTAAAATGCTGAATGATTTGTAATATAATATATGAAAGATGAAGGGAAAAGGTGATTATATGCGGAGATGGAAAATTATTCTCGCGGCTGCCGTCCTGGCCCTTGCGGCGGCAGGGTGCGCCCCGGAAGAGGAAGAAGAGAAAGAGCCGGTAAAAAAAGTCGCGGACCTGGTGATTGACGTGGAAGGTGAGGACGAAGAAAAGAAAGAGGAGCCGGACAAAACAGCAGACGAAGAGAAGCAGGAAGACGGGCAGGATAATAAGCAGGCCCGTACGCAGACCATAGTGATAGATCCCGGACATTCCGCTGTTGTAGCGGAAGGCACAGAACCTCTGGGGCCGGGGTCAACGGAAAATAAAGCGGCGGATACGTCGGGGACGTCAGGAGTGGTAAGCGGCCTGAATGAGTACGAACTGAATCTTCAGGTGAGCCGGAGATTAAGAACGGAACTTCAGGAACGGGGATATACGGTTATTATGACGAGAGATACCAACGACGTGCCGCTCAGCTGTATTGAAAGGGCGGATGTGGCGAATAACAACGAAGCAGACGCGTTTGTACGGATTCATGCCAACGGTTCGGAAGATTCATCGGCGAAAGGCGCCATGACCATATGTATTACGCCGGATAATAAATTTTATCCCGAGCTGTACGAACAGGCAAGATCGCTGTCAGACAATATAATCAACTGTCTGAGTGAAGTTACCGGATGTGAGAATGACGGCGTGTGGGAGACAGACTCTATGAGCGGCAATAACTGGAGCCGGGTGCCGGCTACGATTGTCGAAATGGGGTATATGACGAATCCGGACGAGGACGCCCTGATGGCGACAGAAGATTACCAGAAGAAAATCGCAAAAGGAATTGCCGACGGCATCGACAGGTATTTCGGATATCAGGGTTGAGAAATATAAGAAAATATATGAAGCAGGAATCTGCCCGGGGATCGCGTTGATCGGACAGGGGAAAGGAACTTTCCCCTGTCCGATTTTTTTGGGAGGCGATTTATATGGAGAAAATTATAAAAAATCAGGAGTTTTTTCTATTGTTTATGATTAATTTTCCACATATAATTATATTCAAACGATATTTAATGAAACAAATTTTACAAAAAGGAGGTAGCAGATGTTAGAACAGACCTACTATGACAAGGCCGATGAGGTTATCGCGGAACACGGGTCAGATCAGGCGGCGCTTATCCCGATTATTCAGGATATCCAGACCGAATACCGGTACCTGCCGCCGGAACTTCTGACATATGTGGCGGAAAAACTGGGAATCAACGAGGCGAAAGCCTATAGCGTGGCCACTTTCTATGAGAACTTTTCTTTTGAGCCAAAAGGGAAGTACATAATCAAAGTCTGCGATGGAACAGCCTGTCATGTGCGTAAGTCTATTCCGATACTGGAGAGGCTGTACAGCGAACTGGGGCTTTCGGCGGAGAAAGCGACTACCGACGACATGATGTTTACGCTTGAGACAGTTTCCTGTCTGGGCGCATGCGGACTGGCGCCGGTTCTTACAGTAAATGATAAAGTATATCCGGCCATGACGCCGGACGCGGCAGCGGAATTGATTCGAGAGTTGAGAGGAGCGTAATAATATGGAAAGAATTGCGGACAGAGAAGCTCTCGGACGGATGCGGGAAGCTTCAAAAGCACAGACTGCGGCAAGCAGATGCAGAATACTGATCTGCGCCGGGACAGGCTGCCTGGCAGGCGGATCCGGGAAAATATATGAGAGAATGTGCGAACTGGTGAAAGATCATCCGGATGTGAAAGTGCATTTCGGCCCGGAGATTGCTCACGGGGACGGAGAGATCAGCGTAAAGAAGAGCGGATGCCACGGATTTTGCGAGATGGGACCGCTGATGCGTATTGAACCGCAGGGAATTCTGTACACAAAAGTACAGCCGGAAGACTGCGACGAGATATTTCACCGCACGATTGAAAAAGGCGATATAATCCGGCATCTTCTGTTCAAACAGGACGGAATCGAGTATCAGAAGCAGGAAGAGATTCCGTTTTATAAGAAACAGACAAGAAACGTGCTCAGAAACTGCGGACACATTGACGCGGAGCATATTCAGGAATACATAGCGGTGGGAGGTTACAGGGCGCTTGAGAAGGCTCTTTTTGAAATGACGCCGGAGGAGATCATCGCGGAAATATCGGAGTCTAATTTAAGAGGCAGAGGCGGCGGAGGATTTCCGACCGGATACAAATGGTCGCAGGTGGCACGACAGGAAGAAAAGCAGCGCTATGTTGTCTGCAACGGCGACGAGGGAGATCCGGGCGCGTTTATGGACAGAAGCATTATGGAGGGCGATCCCCACAAGATGATTGAGGGTATGATGATCGCGGCCCATGCGGTCGGCGCACGGGAGGGATATATTTATGTAAGGGCGGAATATCCGCTCGCGATCAGCCGGCTGAAGCTCGCGATTTCCCAGGCGGAAGAGTGCGGGCTTCTCGGAGATCATATTCTCGGGACGGATTTTTCTTTCCGGCTGCATATTAACCGGGGGGCCGGAGCGTTTGTCTGCGGGGAGGGAAGCGCTCTGACAGCGTCTATAGAAGGAAACAGGGGCATGCCAAGGGTTAAGCCCCCGCGTACTGTCGAGCAGGGGCTTTTCGGGAAGCCGACGGTGCTTAATAACGTGGAAACATTTGCGAACGTGCCCATGATCATTATGGACGGCGCAAAATGGTTTAAGAGTATCGGGCCGGAGAGAAGTCCGGGAACAAAAGCGTTTGCGCTTACCGGCAGCGTAAAGCACACAGGACTTATCGAGGTTCCCATGGGAACAACTTTAAGAGAGGTAATTTACGATATCGGAGGCGGAATTAAAGGCGACGGGGAATTTAAAGCGGTGCAGATCGGCGGCCCTTCCGGCGGCTGTCTTGTCACACAGCATCTTGATGTAAGCCTGGACTTTGATTCGCTGAAGAAAATGGGCGCCATGATCGGCTCCGGAGGACTGGTTGTCATGGATAATCATACATGCATGGTTGAGGTGGCCCGGTTCTTTATGAACTTTACGCAGAACGAGAGCTGCGGGAAATGCGTGCCCTGTCGCGAGGGAACGAAGCGGATGCTGGAAATTCTGGAGCGGATTGTGGCAGGAAACGGAAAAGTGGAGGATCTGGATCTCCTTGAGGAACTCGCAAATACCATTACAGAGACGGCGCTCTGCGGACTCGGAAAGAGCGCGGCCCTTCCGGTTATGAGCACGCTAAAACTGTTCAGAGACGAGTATATGGAACACGTGGTGGATAAAAAATGCGCGTCCCATACATGTACGGCGCTGAGGCGCTTTATTATAAGCGCAGAGCGGTGCCGCGGCTGTTCGAAGTGCGCGAGGAACTGTCCGGTGGGCGCGATCAGCGGACAGCTCAGGGAGACTTATGTAATTGACAATGAAAAATGTATCAAGTGCGGCGCCTGTGAAAGCTCATGCGCGTTCGGCGCGATACATGTTGAAGGGTAGGAGGAAAAGAGCATGGGATATATAACAATTAACAACCGCAGGGTTGCGTTCACAGATGAGAGAAATGTTCTGTCCGTTATCCGGAAATCCGGTATCGACCTGCCTACTTTCTGCTACCACTCGGAACTGTCAACCTACGGAGCATGCCGCATGTGTGTGGTGGAGGACGACAGAGGGAGAATATTCGCCTCCTGTTCCGAAGTCCCAAGAGACGGCATGGTAATTTATACAAATACTCCGCGGCTGCAGCATCACAGGAGAATGATTATTGAACTGCTGCTGGCATCGCACTGCAGAGACTGCACGACCTGCGCGAAAAACGGCATCTGTACGCTGCAGAAGCTTTCCCGTCAGCTGGGAATTACGGAAGTCCGTTTTGAGAATAACAAGAAACAGCTTCCTCTTGACACATCCTCCGACTGTGTGATAAGAGATCCGAATAAATGCATTCTCTGCGGAGACTGCGTGCGCACCTGTGAAGAGATTCAGGGGCTTGGAATTCTTGATTTCGCCTTCAGAGGTTCGAAAATGCAGGTTATGCCGGCGTTTAACCGCGACCTGGCGCAGACAGACTGCGTGGGATGCGGCCAGTGCAGGGCGGTATGTCCTACCGGCGCTATCAGCATAAAGCAGGATGTGGCTCCTGTATGGGCCGCTCTGGCGGATAAGAGCAAACGGGTGATTGCCCAGATCGCCCCCGCCGTGCGCGTGGCCGCCGGAGACAAATTCGGTATTAAAAAAGGCGAGAATACGCTGGGCAGGCTGGCCGCGGCGCTTAGGAGGATCGGATTTGACGAAGTTTACGATACAAATTTCGGAGCGGATCTGACGGTTATGGAGGAGTCGAAGGAACTGCTGGAACGCCTGGAGGCGGGCGATAACCTGCCGCTGTTTACATCCTGCTGTCCGGCCTGGGTGAAGTACTGTGAAAACAGGTACCCCGAATTCCGGGGAAATATATCAAGCTGCAAGTCCCCGCAGGAGATGTTCGGCGCGCTTCTTAAGGAAGAGGCGAGACTGGAACGGCAGAAAGCAGAGGAGCGCGGAGAGGACGTGAAAACAACCGTTGTCGTCTCTATCATGCCCTGTACTGCAAAAAAAGCCGAGATCAGGCGGCCGGAGCATTTTACCGACGGCGCGCAGGATGTGGATTACGTTCTTACGACGACAGAAATCACACGTATGATTCAGGAGGCGGGCATCGATCTGGCTCAGCTCAGACCGGAATCTCTTGATATGCCTTTCGGACTTGCGTCCGGCGCAGGCGCGATATTCGGAGTAACCGGCGGCGTGACAGAGGCTGTGCTCAGGCGTCTGACAGGAAGCAGCAGGGAAGAAGATCTGGAAGCCGTCAGCTTTACAGGCATCCGGGGCGTGGACGGCATTAAAGAGGCTGAAATAAAACTCGGGGAACGCACGGTAAAAATCGCGGTCGTAAACGGCCTGCACTGCGCGCAGATCGTTCTGGACAGAATAAAGGCCGGCGAGGCGCAGTATGATTTCGTGGAAGTCATGGCTTGCAAGAGAGGCTGTATTGCCGGAGGCGGCCAGCCGGTGCCGATCGGACCGAGAACCAAGAAGGCGAGATTCGAGGGAATTTATCAGATTGACAATATGTCTCAGATAAAACTTTCCAACGAGAACCCGATTGTCGCCAGCGTTTATGAAGGCATTCTGAAAGGGAAGGAGCATAAACTGCTTCACAATGACTGAGAACGTGCGGCGGCGGAAACATGATTCCGGCGCGGCGGGCACGGGAAGGAGAGAAGAGAAGCCGCATGAGATTTTCACATGAACTGATTGTTCCGGAAGAAGGACTTCCGTTTAAGCTTTTTCTTTTTGAAGGCAGGGAAGGAAATTATTTCCGGGAAAAGCACTGGCACCGCTCGATTGAAATTTTCGCGGTGTGCGAAGGCGAACTGAGTTTCTTTATTGATGATAAACAGTGGCGTCTGTCGGCGGACCAGTTTATGATTGTAAATTCAAACGAGGTGCATGCCATTGACTCTCCTCTTCCGAATGAGACGATAGTCCTCCAGATACCCTTGGGCATGTTCGAGGAATATTTTACCGTGGAACAGTTTATCTGGTTTACCCATGAGCCGGGAACGAAAGACAACCGGCTCATGGAATTATTAAAAGAGCTGTACCGGGTTTACACGGAGAGACAAATCGGCTATAATTTGAAGGTGAAAAGTGTTTTCTATAATATCATGTATCTTCTTATCAGGGAGTACCGGCTGACGCGGATCGACCAGGATTCGGTGAGGAAAAACAGGAATCTTGACCGGCTTTCGGCGATCACTTCCTATATGAAGGAAAATTATGCCGGAGAGATAACACTTGAGTCGGCGGCGGAGATCTTCGGATACTCACCGACTTATCTTTCAAGGATGTTTCAGAAATATGCGGGAATTACGTTTAAGAATTATCTGCAGAGCATCCGGCTCAGATATGCGCTGAAAGATCTGGAGAGCGGGAAATACAGCATTACGGATACCGCTCTCAGGAACGGTTTTTCAGGGAGTAGGGGACTCGCCAGAGCGTTCCGGAAAACATACGGGATGTTGCCGAGCGAGTATTGCGAAAAGACAAGAAATGGGCATTAAAAGGCTAATTATTTGGTCGAAAATGCACCATTAAGTTGATAAAATGACCTCACAACCTGCAGATGCGGGAAAAGCGGACAGACAGAACCGGCACATGGAAGCCGGAGAGGAAAACCGCGTACATAAGGAGGTCAGAATATTGGAAATTAAACAGCTGACAGATGCGTCCTTTGGCAAGTACGGAAGAGTACTGACGGAGTTTCCTTTTGAAGAGATTTTAAAGGGGATGGAGCGTACGCCGCTTCCGGAGGATGTTATCTATGTGGCCTCGGACAAAGAGCTGGAAGCTCTGAGCGAGGCTGAGGCAGTAAGCCGGAAAGGTTTCGGCGGGCTGCCGATTCAGATCGGTTACTGCAACGGAGACAACCGTAAACTTAATGCGGTGGAGTACCACAGAAGTTCGGAAATTGACATTGCGGCCACAGATCTGATTCTTCTGCTTGGATGTCAGCAGGATATCGAAGAAGGGGATGTGTACGATACGTCAAAGATCGAAGCGTTCTTTGTCCCTGCCGCGACAGCGGTGGAGCTATACGCGACGACGCTTCATTACGCGCCGTGCACTGCCCGGGATGGCGGATTCCGCTGCGCGATCATCCTGCCGGAGGGAACCAATGACGAGCTTTCTTTCGAGACGTCCGGGGAAGGAGAAAACCGTCTGCTCGCGGCGGTAAACAAGTGGCTGATCGCCCATGAGGAAGCAGGAATTGAAGGCGCTTTCTGCGGACTGAAGGGAGAGAATCCTCACGTTTAGGCTGCCGGCAGATGAAAGAACGGACATATTACACAGGACAGATATGCCGTTCGGAAACAAAATAAGCAGAGCGGTTCAAAGAGGCCGCAGGCAGGAAAGAAAGAGAGGATAAAAATTATGAACAATATGCCTGAATTAAAAATCGGAGTTGTTGCAGTGAGCAGAGACTGCTTCCCGGAGAGCCTGTCCGTAAACAGAAGAAAAGCGCTGATCGACGCGTATACAAAGAAATACGGAGAGGGAACAGTTTATGAATGTCCGATCTGTATCGTAGAGAGCGAGATCCACATGGTACAGGCGCTTGAGGATATTAAGAAAGCCGGATGCAATGCGCTGGTTGTATATCTTGGAAACTTCGGACCGGAAATTTCCGAGACTCTGCTTGCAAAGCATTTCGAAGGACCGAAGATGTTTATCGCGGCAGCAGAGGAGTCACAGAACGACCTCGCGGACGGACGTGGAGACGCTTACTGCGGTATGCTTAACGCAAGCTACAACTTAAAGCTCAGAGGCGTTAAGGCATATATTCCGGAGTATCCGGTAGGAACAGCAGAGGAATGCGCTGACATGATTCATGAGTTCGAGCCTATCGCGCGCGCCGTATATGCCCTGAACAACCTGAAGATCATCAGCTTCGGACCGCGTCCGCTGAACTTCCTTGCATGCAACGCTCCGATTCAGCAGCTTTACAACATCGGCGTTGAGATCGAAGAGAACTCAGAGCTTGACCTCTTCGAAGCATTCAACAAACATGCAGGCGACGAGAGAATTCCGGAAGTTGTAAAGGACATGGAAGCAGAGCTTGGCGAAGGAAACAAGAAACCGGAGATTCTTGCAAAACTTGCTCAGTATGAGCTGACTCTGAAAGACTGGGTAGAGGAGCACAGAGGATACCGCAAATTCGTTGCGATCGCTGGAAAATGCTGGCCGGCATTCCAGACACAGTTCGGATTTGTTCCCTGCTTTGTCAACAGCCGTCTGACAGCACAGGGCATCCCGGTATCATGCGAAGTAGATATTTACGGATGCTTAAGCGAGTTCATCGGAACAGTTGTAAGCCAGGATGCCGTAACGCTTCTTGACATCAACAACTCCGTACCGGCTGATATGTACAAAGAGAGCATCGAGGGCAAGTTCCCGTATACACACAAAGACACATTCATGGCATTCCACTGCGGAAATACAGCTTCCAGCAAGCTGACATCCTGCGAGATGAA
The DNA here is from genome assembly GCA_944381125.1 of uncultured Mediterraneibacter sp. GTDB lineage: Bacteria > Bacillota > Clostridia > Lachnospirales > Lachnospiraceae > Mediterraneibacter. The sequence continues at coordinate 9,059 of CALWKB010000102.1, forward strand.
ATACCAGAAGATTATGGCAAGAACACTTCCGGAAGAAGTTACACAGGGAACACTGGAAGGCGATATCATGCCTGGAGATATTACATTCTACCGTCTGCAGAGCACATCAGACAACGTGCTGCGCGCATATGTTGCACAGGGTGAAATCCTTCCGGTTGCGACAAAATCCTTCGGTTCAATCGGCGTATTCGCGATTCCGGAGATGGGAAGATTCTACCGCCACGTGCTGATCGAGAAGAACTATCCGCACCACGGCGCGGTTGCTTTCGGTCACTACGGAAAAGCGCTCTTCGAAGTATTCAAATACATCGGGGTATCTGTAGATGAGATCGGATACAATCAGCCGGCAGGCGTAAGATATCCGACAGAAAATCCGTGGGGATAATTACAGAACCGGAAAGAAAACAGTATAAGAAATGACGAACCGGCCGCGTCAGCTTGAAAAAGCGACGCGGCCTTTGTATTGAGAAAATAAAAAAACAGAGATCAGGAGGTAAAGTATGCTGTTTATAGGAGTTGACCTCGGCACATCAGCGGTAAAACTGCTGCTGATGGATGAGGAAGGAAAAATTTGCAAAATTGTATCAAGAGAATATCCGATATATTTCCCTCATCCCGGATGGTCTGAACAGAATCCGGAGGACTGGTTTAAGCAGAGTATGGAAGGAATTCGCGAACTGACTTCGGAATGCGACAGGAGCCAGGTGCGGGGAATCAGCTTCGGGGGACAGATGCACGGCCTCGTGGCTCTGGATGAAAATGACAGGGTGATTCGTCCGGCTATTCTCTGGAATGACGGACGTACGGCAAAGCAGACGGATTATCTTAATGAGGTGATCGGCAGGGACAGACTGTCGGAGTATACGGCGAATATAGCTTTTGCAGGCTTTACGGCGCCGAAGATTCTGTGGATGAAGGAAAATGAACCGGAGAATTTCGCGAAGATACGCAAAATCATGCTGCCGAAAGACTACCTTGCCTATAAGCTGTCCGGCGTATTCTGCACGGAATACTCGGATGCGTCCGGCATGCTGCTGCTGGATGTGAAGAATAAGCGCTGGTCGCAGGAAATGCTGGACATCTGCGGCATATCCGAAGAGCAGCTCCCGAAACTCTATGAGAGCTGGGAGGCGGTGGGCACGCTGAAAAAGGAAATCGCCGATGAGCTGGGGCTTTCGGATCAGGTCAGAGTAATCGCCGGCGCAGGCGACAACGCTGCCGCTGCCGTGGGCACTGCGACGGTGGGAGACGGAGGATGCAACATTTCTCTCGGCACCTCAGGAACACTGTTTATTTCCAGCAGGACATTCGGCGTGGATAAAAATAATGCGCTTCATTCCTTCGCGCACGCGGACGGCAATTACCATCTTATGGGATGCATGCTGAGCGCCGCGTCATGCAATAAATGGTGGATGGACGATATCCTGAAAACAAAAGCTTATCAGGAGGAACAGGCCGGAATCACAAAGCCGGGCGAAAACCAGGTCTTCTACCTGCCTTATCTGATGGGAGAGCGGTCTCCCCACAATGATCCGGACGCCAGGGCGGCATTTATCGGCATGAGCATGGATACGACAAGAGAAGATATGACGCTTGCGGTTCTGGAAGGCGTGGCCTTTGGTCTGAGGGATTCTCTTGAGGTGGCCCGAAGCATCGGCGTATGCCCGGAACGCACAAAGATCTGCGGCGGAGGAGCGAAAAGCCCGCTGTGGAGAAAAATTATCGCAAATGTAATGAATATGAAAGTGGATATTATAGAGAGTGAAGAAGGACCGGGTTATGGCGCCGCTATTCTGGCTGCCGTAGGCTGCGGAGTATTTTCTTCAGTCGAAGAGGCGGCGGGCCGGCTGGTGAAAGTAGTGGCGACGGAAGAACCGGATCCGGAACTGACCGCCAGATATGAGGAAAGATACCAGAAGTTCAGGAAACTGTATCCGGCGCTGAAAGGTCTTTTCTGAATCTGAAGGATATTCAGAAATTCATAAGATTTTTCGCCGGTCTCTCTTAAATATTCCCATATATCATGTATTCTGTAAAGGAGGTGATGAATATGCACAGTATTTTGGTTTGTGACGACGATAAAGAAATTGTTGAGGCGATTGAGATATATCTTTCCCAGGAGGGATATCGGATTTTGAAAGCTTATGACGGAATGGAGGCGCTCAGAATTCTCGAGACGGAAGAAGTTAATCTCCTGATTCTCGACGTGATGATGCCCCGTCTCGACGGCATTCGGACAACCCTTAAAATCCGGGAGAAAAACAGCATACCGATTATCATTCTGTCTGCGAAATCTGAAGACGCGGATAAAATTCTTGGATTGAACGTGGGAGCGGACGACTATGTAACAAAGCCGTTCAGCCCGCTGGAACTTGTGGCAAGGGTAAAATCACATCTTCGCCGATATACGCAGTTCGGCGGAAATACCGGACATGAGACGGACAAGATATACGAGGCGGGAGGCCTGCGAATGAATGACGACCTCAAAGAAGTTACGGTTGACGGCGAGCAGGTCAAGCTGACGCCGATAGAGTATAATATTCTCCGGCTGCTTATAAAAAATCAGGGCCGCGTTTTTTCGATCAACCAGATCTATGAATCAATATGGAACGAAGAGGCGATCGGCGCGGATAATACAGTGGCCGTGCATATCCGTCATATCCGTGAGAAAATAGAAATTAATCCGAAAGATCCAAGATATCTGAAAGTAGTCTGGGGAGTCGGGTATAAAATTGAGAAAATGTAGAGAAAAATCTCCGGACAGATCCGGTATTCGGGAAGAAAGAGGGAATATATGAACCGACTGCACAGATGGTACAGAAAAACAGTGGTAAAAGCAATTGTGGTAATTGCGGGAATGGTAAGCGGCGCGGCTGTAACTGCGTCGCTTCTGGCGTCTATCGCACTTGCGGGCACGCTCAATCCCGTGGACATCCGGCGTATACTGACGCAGAAGTATGAAGACTCCAATGACTTTAATATGGCGGTGGAAAACAGCGTTTATGAAATACTAAGGCATATCCGGCAGGAGCAGATGTTTGAGACTGACGGGGCATACAATCCGGAGAAGATTGTGGATGTGATGGATTATTCCGGAAATATGAGAATAACCGGGAACAATATCTCAGGCGTGGCCTACACGCTGGACGAGCTGAAAGCCTGGAGCGAAGATTTTGTTATGGAGGAAGGCCCTCTGTATGACGAAAACAATGTTATCGTGTGTGAAAAACCGGACGGAAGTTATTATTATTACTATCTTGATGAGTTTATGCAGCTTTTCGCGCGGGGAAATCTCTGGATGGAATTTGACGGAGACGGCGCGGAGAAGATGAGCCAGAGCTGGTTCCTGGAGCGCCTTAAGGAAGGCGCCCTTACTACCTCCGGTTCATACGGACATGGAATGCATATTTCTGACGATCAGGGAGAGGAGCTTTATATCGACTGCTGGAATTTCGGTCAGTCTCTCCGGGAAAAATACGCGCCGGAGGGGGCGGAGAACCTGCTTCAGCTTGTAAACGAAAATCCAAAACTGAACGGGAAACTGTCAATTGTATATGAGGATATCGCTTCCGCGCTCGGGGGGCTGTACGATGAAATGCAGAGTTATGAAGGGGGATGGGAATACCTGGATGAAGGAAATACAAATCTCACTTACATATACGCGGATCAGGCGACGAAAAAAGTCATTACAAATAAGGCGGAGTACAGTGATTACAGCAGCCTCAGAGAAAATATCGGGGAAATGAAATCTTCGGACGCTGTCCGGTATATGATTGTTTATCCCAGACTTAAGGATTTTCAGACGAATATGACGATATCCGAGTCTGCCGAGTGGGATCTGGTGCGGTCTTTTGAAATGGACCAGAAGATGGACAGCGTCATGGCGGTTGCGCTGGATACGTCCTATCCGGTGAGCGATCAGTTTTATGAAGCCGCTTCGTCTTACGGACAGAATGTTCCTTTCCTGAGAGCGTCTCTGCGTTCCATGATTGTTTTCGGCATTCTTTTTATCGTGTCTCTTGTCTGGACGGCTATGACGGCCGGCCGGAGCGCAAAAGACGACGAAATACATCTTACGGTATTTGACAGATGTAAAACCGAGCTGGCCGCGGCGCTTATTTTCGGTGTCTGGCTTATTGTCAGTATGCTGGTTACAGGAATGGCGGTTACAGTGAATTTTTCAGCGGACGCCTGGCAGAATATAGGGCTGGATTATTACAGTGACGTAATGCTTGCCGGTACGGACGCATACTCCTATTCTTCCCTGACGGGATCGTCTCTGCGGTTTTTTGACATAGCGCTGGTATTTTTATACAGTCTGTTCAGTTTCGGCTGTTTTTTTGCCGCATATGTCAGTCTGCTCAGACGACTCAAAGCAAAGACACTCTGGAAAGGAAGCCTTCTGCGTGCGGTGATTCTCTTTTTTGACGAAGCGCTTAAGTCGCGCGCGGTTACCGCGCAGGCGGGCATCCTTATGACTGCGTTTCTGCTCTGCCAGTGGGCGGCGATTCTGTGGAGAAACGCTCCGCTGATCTGCCTTGCGCTCGCCGCGGACGCAGCCGCGGTCTGGCTTGTGCTGAGCCGGGCGGCGGCAAAGAAAAAGATAAAAAAAGGAGTGGAAGAAATTCAGTCCGGAAATACGGGGTACCGCATACCGACAGAGGAAATCCGCGGCAGGGACAAAGAACTGGCGGAGAAAATCAACGATATAGGAAGCGGGCTGAACCGTGCGGTTGAGGAGGCTATGAGAAACGAGAGGCTGAAAACGGATCTGATTACAAATGTTTCCCATGACATTAAAACGCCGCTTACATCTATTATTAATTATGTGGATATTCTGAAAAGGGAAAACATACAGAACGAGAGAATACAGGGATATCTGGATATTCTTGAATCGAAGGCCCGGCGGCTGAAAGTACTGACCGAGGACGTGGTGGAAGCGTCCAAGGTAAGCAGCGGAAATATCAGTCTGGAACTTATGGATGTTAATTTCGGCGAGATGATCCAGCAGACGGAAGGAGAGTTCGCAGAGAAATTTGCGGACAGAAATCTCATGGTTGTGCTTGGCATACCGGAAGAGCCGGCCGTTATCCATGTGGACGGACGCCGGATGTGGCGGGTGCTGGAGAATATTTTTTCCAATGTGGTCAAGTACGCGATGTCCGGCACGCGGGTTTACGCGGATCTGACAGTCGAAGCGGATACAGTAGAATTTTCTCTTAAAAATGTGTCGGAACAGCAGCTGAACATTTCAGCGGACGAGCTGACGGAGCGGTTTATACGCGGCGATCTGTCCAGAAGCACAGAGGGCAGCGGCCTTGGCCTGTCTATTGCCAAGAGTCTGACAGTGATGCAGGGCGGCAAATTCGATCTGTATCTGGACGGGGATCTGTTCCGGGTCAATATCAGCTTCCCGCGAGTGAAATAAACCGACAATGATTGCAAAACTTCTGCGCAGATGATACGATAGGGACAGGATTTAAACGAAGCAGCATGCCGGCTGCGGATGAAATGAATCCTGTCCGGGATCTGAGAACAGATCCTTAAAAAATGAAATCTGTACAAATGAGAGGTGACAATATTGGACAAGGGGGAAGAACAGAGAAGGAACCAGGAAAAAAGAACTGGTGTTCCGCGCAGAAGGATCAGCAGAGAAGAGAGGCGCCGACGCGAAATGCAGAGACGCCGGAAGAAAAGAAGAATACTGATTGCGGCGATGATTGCGGTTCTTGTATGCATCGGTCTGGCAATCGCGGGGATTGCCGCGCTGGTAAAGGCGGTCGGAGGCGGCGATAAAAAAGAAGAAAAGAATCCGCCGGCGCAGGACCTTACGATTTCCAAAGAGACGGAGGAAGAGAAGGAGGCAGCGCAGGAGCCAAAGCAGCAGGCGCCGGTATCCATCACAATAAGCGCGGCCGGAGACTGTACTCTGGGAACGGATTCCAGTTTTGACCAGAGCACCAGCCTGAACGCATACTATAACAGCAACGGAGCGGCATATTTCCTTCAGAACGTAAAATCGATTTTTGAGGCGGACGACCTTACGATTGTCAATATGGAAGGCACGCTGACAGAGTCGGACGCACGTCAGGACAAGACGTTTGCGTTTAAGGGACCGGGCGAGTTTACACAGATTCTTACATCTGCCAGCGTGGAGGCGGCAAATCTGGCAAATAACCACAGCCGGGATTACGGAGAGCAGAGCTATACGGATACGGTTAATTATATGGAAGACGCCGGAATTACGACTTTCGGATATGAGCGGACCGCGGTGATGGACGTCAACGGCGTTAAAGTGGGACTGGTAGGAACGTATGAACTGGCTGACGGCATGGGCTGCGAGACAGAAATGATTGAGAATATACGCCAGGTAGAGTCTCAGGGAGCGCAGGTTGTCATCGTCAGTTTCCACTGGGGAATGGAAAAGGAAAATTATCCGAATGATAATCAGAAAAACCTGGCCCATTCGGCTATCGACAACGGAGCGGATCTGGTGCTCGGACATCATCCGCATGTGCTTCAGGGAATTGAAAAATATAAAGGGAAAAACATTGTTTACAGTCTTGGAAACTTCTGCTTCGGAGGAAACAGTAATCCGTCCGACAAAGACACTATGATTTTCCAGCAGACATTTACCATAGAAAACGGACAGCTGGTGGAGGATGATGTGACGAATATTATTCCGTGCTCCGTATCATCGGATCCGGGCTACAACAATTATCAGCCCACACCGCTGGAAGGAAGTGAGAAGGACAGGGTAATGCAGAAAATACAGGAGTTCAGCAGCGGGCTGTAAGAGGCGCGCTGCGCGGTCTGCGGGACGGCGCAGGCAGGGAAGGCATCCGTCGGCGGATGCAAAAGAAATTTCTTGAATTTACACAGGTTGTGTGTTACCATATCTAATGTATGGAAAGCAGGTATAGGGAAAGTTCTCCATGCAAATATTTTACGCGGCGATGAGCTGCATTATTGATTGAGTTAGAAGCTCAAATTTTATAAGTTGGTTACTTTATAACCGGTGTGCATGGGAGCATACGAAACTTGTGAAACGGTCAATAAGAGTAGTAAAAGTAAAAATATTTGCTATATAGACTCTAAGTCCAATATCTGTTTTATCTGAAGAATGTAAGAAGCTGTCAGATTTTGCTGAGAGGATAAGAACGTGATATGAACACAGGCATGACGTATGAGCATGCCTGTGTTTTTCTTTAACCGAAAAAACCATTTGTACAGGGAAGGAATTTGATATGGGAAAACTATCACAGACAAGAGCGCCGATCTATGAGGCGCTGGAGAGATTCAGGAGGAACCGGGTTGTGCCTTTTGACGTGCCCGGGCATAAACACGGGAGAGGCAATCCGGAGCTGGTCCGGCTTCTGGGGGAGCAGTGCGTAAGCATTGACGTTAATTCCATGAAACCTCTGGACAATCTGTGCCATCCTGTCTCTGTTATCAAAGAAGCGGAAGAACTGGCGGCCGAGGCGTTCGGAGCCGGTCATGCGTTTCTGATGGTGGGCGGCACAACATCCGCGGTGCAGACGATGATCCTGGCCTGCTGCAAAAAAGGAGATAAGATCATCCTGCCGAGAAATGTGCACCGCAGCGCTATCAACGCGATGGTGCTCTGCGGGGCAAAGCCGGTGTATGTCAATCCGGATGTGGATCAGCGACTGGGCATTTCTCTTGGCATGAAGCGGGACGATGTGGTGAAAGCGATAGAGGAAAACCCGGACGCGGTGGCTGTATTTGTCAATAATCCCACGTATTACGGAATCTGTTCGGATCTGAAAGCTATTGTGAAGGCGGCTCATGAAAAGGGAATGAAAGTGCTCGCAGATGAAGCTCACGGCACACATTTTTATTTTGGAAAAGATCTGCCTGTATCGGCGATGGAGGCAGGGGCGGATATCGCATCCGTAAGCATGCACAAATCCGGCGGAAGCCTGACACAGAGTTCTTTTCTTCTGATCGGAAAGGGGATGGAGCCGGGGTATATACGACAGATCATTAATCTGACGCAGACGACAAGCGGATCTTATCTGCTTCTTTCCAGCCTGGATATATCCCGCAGAAATCTCGCGCTCCGCGGGGAGGAGTCTTTCCGGAAAGTGACGGCGCTGGCAGAGTACGCGAGAGGCGAGATCAATCAGATCGGAGACTATTACGCTTTCGGCCGGGAGATGATAAACGGGGACAGCATCTATGATTTTGACCCGACGAAACTGTCGATACACACACTTGATATCGGACTTGCCGGCATTGAGGTGTATGATATTCTCAGAGATGAGTATGATATCCAGATCGAGTTCGGCGACCTGGGCAACATTCTCGCTTATCTGTCGATCGGCGACCGGATAAGAGAGGTGGAACGTCTCGTGACCGCTCTGGCGGATCTGAAAAGGCGTTATAAAAAAGACAAGACGGGTATGCTGTCTCAGGAATATATTTCCCCGAAAGTAGTCATGACCCCGCAGGATTCTTTCTATGCGGAAAAAGAGTCCCTTCCTCTGGAGGAGACAAGGGGGCGTGTCTGCTCTGAATTTGTAATGTGTTATCCGCCCGGAATCCCGGTGCTGGCTCCGGGAGAGGAGATAACGGATGAAATTATACAGTACATTGTATACGCGAAAGAGAAGGGCTGTTCCATGACGGGCCCGCAGGACGAGAAGATAGAACGGCTGAATGTCCTTAAAGAACGGTAGGGACACGGATTTCAGCGGGAAGAAAGGAGAGCGGTAAAGAGATGGAAATGTGGTTTTCGGATATTCATACAGACGGTGTAAAGCTGTCTATCCGGATTGAAGAGCAGCTGTTCAGCTCTCAGAGCGAAGTCCAGAGAATTGACGTTCTGGAATCAAAAGATTTCGGAAAGATTCTTGTAGTGGACGGGGATCTGATGCTGACGGAACGGGATGAATTTATTTATCACGAGATGATTACCCATGTGCCGATGGCAGTGCATCCGGATGTAAAAGAAGTGCTTGTGGTCGGCGGAGGAGACGGCGGAGTCGTCCGTGAGCTTATCAAATATGATACGATTGAAAAGATTGATGTAGTGGAGCCGGATCCGCTGCTTGTAGAGGTGTGCAGGAAATATATTCCGGAGATCGCCACAAGCCTGACGGACGAGAGAGTACAGATTTACCACGAGGACGGGGTAAAATTTATCCGTTCCAAGGGAGACGCCTATGATCTGATTATTATTGATTCACCGAATCCTTTCGGCGCCGGCGAGGGCCTGTTTACGAAAGAGTTTTACGGGAACTGTTACAATGCCCTCCACGAGGACGGAATCATGATTAACCAGAATGAGAGCCCGTTTTACACGGAAGAAGCGTTTCAGTGCCAGCGGATGCATAAAAGGATTGTCGAGACATTTCCGATCTGCCGTGTATATCAGGCGCATATTCCGTCTTATCCGTCGGGACACTGGCTGTTCGGGTTCGCCTCAAAGAAATATCATCCGCTGAATGATCTGGATAAGGTGGCGTGGAAGCTCAAAGGCATCCGGACAAGATATTACGAGCCGAGACTTCACGCCGGCGTATTCGCGCTTCCGGCTTATGTGGAGGAACTGCTGGAAGACGTAGAATAGCGCAGAAGGCGAATCCCCGGGGCGCCCCGGGAACATTTCCACGAAGCCGGAAGAAGTAAAGCGGCGGTCGGGGAAACGAGCAGGCGGCGGGAAATAAGTGAATAAATCAGGAGAATAGAAGATGCAGAAGAACACGACAAATTTTATTGGCTGCGACGCGGGGTACAAAGAGGCGAAGATTGTTCTTTTCGGCGCGCCGTTCGATTCTACCACGTCTTTCCGGCCGGGGACACGGTTCGCGGGGGCGGCCATGCGCGGCGATTCTTACGGACTGGAAATATACAGCCCGTATCAGGATCTGGAACTGCCGGAAAATAAAGTATGCGACTGCGGCGATCTGGAACTGGCGATCGGCAGCCCGGAAAAATCACTGGAACAGATTCAGGCATGCGCGGAAGAAATCCTGGCGGACGGCAAGCTGCCTTTTCTGATCGGCGGAGAACATCTGGTCACGCTGGGAAGCGTCAGGGCGGCGGCGGAAAAATATCCGGATATGCATATTATTCATTTTGACGCCCACACGGATCTGCGGAGAGATTATCTGGGCGTAGAACTGTCCCATGCGTGTGTTATCCGCAGGTGCTGGGACATTCTGGGCGACGGGAGGATTCATCAGTTCGGCATCCGGTCCGGTGAAAAGGAGGAATTTGAGTGGGCGAAAAGCGGCCATACGGATTTTCACCCGTTTACGCTGAACGACCTGGAGGACGCGCTGAATGAAATCGGAGACAAACCGGTATATTTTACGCTTGATCTTGACGTAATGGATCCGTCTGTGTTTCCGGGGACCGGAACGCCGGAACCGGGCGGAGTGGATTTTCTCACGGCGATGGCCGGGGCATCGGAAGTTTGCAGCCGGGCAAATGTTATCGGCTGTGACGTGACGGAGTTGTGCCCGCCGTGCGATCCCGGCGGAGCATCAACCGCCGCGGCGTGCAAAATCGTAAGAGAAATGCTCATCGCCCTGGCGAACCGCTGAGCGGCATTTCGGGGAAATAAGTGAAACAGCCGGCAGAGCTGCCGGGCGACGCGTATCCTGCATTGACAGGAGAAAGGAGAAAAAATGGGAAAAGTAATGGTAATCGGCTGCGGAGGAGTGGCCAGCGTGGCAATTCATAAAATCTGTCAGAACAGCGAAGTGTTTTCTGAGCTCTGCATTGCGAGCAGAACTGTGTC
>CALWKB010000103.1 GCA_944381125.1 uncultured Mediterraneibacter sp.
AAGCATGAGCCTCTTTCTCAATCTCCTCAAGTATTCTGCTGTTCTCTGTATCCAGAGAATTGATGAATGTGACGATACGTTCATCTACTATCATATATTACACATCCACATCCATAATAATCGGAATCACCATAGGTTTCCGTTTTGTCTTTTTCCAGATATAATCGTTCATGGAGTCGCGGATCACCAGTTTGATCCGGTTCCAGTCCGTATGTCTGCCGGTCAGGCATTTGTCAAGGGCGTCGCTGACCGCCTTTTTCGCCTCTCCCATAAGCTGCTCGGACTCACGCACATATACGAATCCGCGGGACACAATATCCGGTCCTGCAAGCAGGCGGTTTGTTCTGCGCTCCAGAGTCAGCACCACGATAATGATGCCGTCCTCGGCCAGATGCTGTCTGTCCCGGAGTACGATATTTCCCACGTCGCCCACGCCCAGTCCGTCCACAAGGATGGCGCCGGTGTGTACCTTGTCCACTACTTTCGCGGAGTCCTTATCCAGCTCCAGCACGTCTCCGGACTGGATGATAAAGATATTTTCCTTCGGAATGCCAAGGGACTTCGCGACGCCGGCATTTGCCTTCAAGTGGCGGTACTCGCCGTGAACCGGGATAGCGTATTTCGGTTTCACAAGGGAATAGATCAGTTTCAGTTCCTCCTGACAGGCATGTCCCGACACATGGGCGTCCTGAAAGATGACTTCCGCGCCTTTCGCGGACAGCTCGTTGATGACTCTGGAAACGGATTTCTCATTTCCGGGAATCGGGTTGGAACTGAAGATAATCGTGTCGTTCGGCTGGATCGTCACCTTCCGGTGCACGTCCGCCGCCATTCTGGACAGAGCCGCCATGGATTCGCCCTGGCTTCCTGTCGTAATCAGCACCATCTTCTCCGGCGGATAATTCTTCATCTCATCGATCTCGATCAGCGTGTTGTCCGGCACGTTCAGGTATCCCAGCTCTGACGCTGTGGAAATGATGTTGACCATGCTCCGTCCTTCCACCACTACCTTGCGGCCGTACTTGTAAGCAGAGTTGATAATCTGCTGCACACGGTCCACGTTGGACGCAAAAGTAGCGATGATCAGCCGTGTATTCTGGTGCTCCGCGAAGATATGGTCAAAGGTAATGCCCACGGTCCGCTCGGACTGGGTAAATCCTTTTCTCTCCGCGTTGGTACTGTCGGACATAAGGGCGAGAACGCCTTTCTTTCCGATCTCGGCAAACCGCTGCAGATCAATGGCGTCGCCGAATACCGGCGTATAGTCCACCTTAAAGTCTCCGGTGTGGACGACCACGCCCGCCGGCGAATAGATGGCCAGCGCGGAAGCGTCCTGGATGCTGTGGTTTGTCTTGATAAATTCAATCCGGAACTTGCCCAGGTTAATTGACTGTCCGTGCTGTACAACTTTGCGCCTCGTGCTGCGCAGCAGGTTATGTTCTTTTAATTTATTCTCAATGATTCCCATTGTCAGCTTTGTCGTATAAATGGGAAGGTTGATCTCTTTCAGTACATATGGCAGCGCCCCGATGTGGTCTTCGTGTCCGTGGGTGATGACAAATCCCTTCACCTTGGCCGCATTATCCTTCAGGTATGTCACATCCGGAATCACAAGATCGATTCCGAGCATATCATCCTCGGGAAACGCGAGACCGCAGTCTACAACCACAATACTGTCTTCGTACTCAAAGGCAGTTATATTCATACCGATCTGCTCCAGTCCGCCCAGAGGTATGATACGCAGTTTTCCGTTGTTCTCTTTTTTCAAAATTTACAAACACCTCCATTTTGATTATGTATTTTCGCCGTTGTATGTCTTTCCGGCAGTTCTTCACTTACTTCCGGGCACAAAAAGAACAGCAGTCTTTGAACTGCCTGCCGAAAAAAGGAACTATGCCTTTTTCCCCCTGCACTCTCTGCATAATCCGTAGAACTTTAATTCATGGTCAAGAACGTGAAATCCGGTAGCTTCCTCAATGTGATTCTCCAGATCATCCAGCAGATCATCTGCAAAAGGAATTACTTTTCCGCAGACTCTGCATATGAGATGATGATGGTTGTGCTTTGCGTCTCCTTTAATCAGATGTCCGATCTCATACCTCACACATCCGTCATCCAGACTGATCTTGTCCACAAGCTGGATTTCCCACAAAAGCTGCAGCGTCCGGTACACGGTGGCAAGACCGATCTCCGGGCACTCTTCCGACACCAGCTCATAGACGTCCTCAGCAGTCATATGCACGCCGCTGTTCTTTTCCAGCACCGACAGAACCTTAAGCCTCTGGCTGGTGACCTTCAGCCCGTTTTCTTTTAACTTCTCTTTCAGCAGTTCTTCCGTTTTTTTCTGTTCCATCCGTGTTCTTTCGTCTCCCTGCAGTAAATAAATTTATTCCCGCGGGCGGCATGCCGGACGGACATATCCTCATATCCGTTTGGCGGCTGCCGCGAGTGTCTGATTCCCTTATCTCTGTATCCGGAATATCAGACTGTAAATATCCGAAGATATTACATTTCTATACTTACATCTTCCAGCAGTTCTTCGAAAACCTTCGACACTGCCGCAAGCTCGGTTTCGTCTTCTACGATCTCATAGACGCTCTCCGGCCGTGACTCGCCCTCCACTTCCTTCAGAATCAGGCATTCGCCGTCGTCGTCTTCGGAGTCTGATACAAGTATGTATGCCGATCCGTTTATCTTTGTCTCCTCCAGGACGAAAAACTCGTCTTCGCCGGTTCCGTCCCCGAAAGAAAATTTTACTTTTTCCATATATATCCCCTTATAAACGGCTGACTGATCCGCAGACAGCTCTTTCCCGGCGCCGCCTGCCCTGAGCGGACGGTTCACGCTTCGCCGCCGCGCATGCCGAGATAATCCAGATACCCCTGCAGAATGAAAACCGCGGCGATTTTGTCAATGTACTTTTTACGGTTTTCGCGTCTGACGCCGCTTTCCATAAGCGTCTGCTCCGCCGCCGCGGTAGTGAGGCGCTCGTCCCACATCACTACCTCCAGACCGGTGCGTCTGACAAGCATGTCTTTAAATTCCAGAGTTTTTTCAGCCCGTTCCCCGATATCATTGTTCATATGCTTCGGAAGCCCAAGCACGATCTTTTCTACTTTGTATTCGCGGATAATCTCCTCGATCCGGGCGCAGGTCCTCCTCAGCTTGTTTTCCTCTTTGCGTTCGATTGTCTCCAGCCCCTGAGCGGTAATCCCCAGAGGATCGCTCAGAGCTACTCCCACGGTTTTGCTCCCGTAGTCAAGTCCCATAATCCTCATAGCAGAATTATTCCCATGAATTATGTTCGATATACGCTTTTAACAGTTCCTCTACCAGCTCGTCTCTTTCCACTTTCATCACAAGACTTCTGGCTCCGTTATAGCTTGTTATATAAGTAGGATCTCCTGACATGATGTATCCCACAATCTGATTTACCGGATTATATCCTTTTTCCTTCAGTGCCTTGAACACGATCTCAAGAATATCTTTTGCTGAAATCTGCGGTCCCGGCTCTACCTGAAAAAATTGAGTATTGCTTAAATCACTCATTGTTTTTTCCTCCTTAAACGTTCTGATGCTGTATTAATGTTCCTCTGACAGGCCCCAGATACCCTAGTTACAATTCTAATATAATACCCTGTAAAATTCAATGAATAATTTGTAAATCATTATCAACTGGAAGTGTGACAATCGTATTTTTCAGGCTTTCATTTCCTTTAAACGCAACCCTGATATATTCTTTTGTATGGCCTGTCTGCAAAGTCTCTCCGCTGATCACCGTCTCCTCTTCCACCAGCACCTCCACTTCTCTGCCGGCGAAACTCTGTTCGTAGGCGCGGCGCTTCTTTTCGCCCAGTTCGATCAGGCGCGCGCTTCTTTCGGCTTTTTTCTGTTCGCTGACCTGATCGTCCATGGCAGCCGCTTTTGTGCCTTCCCGTCTGGAATATTTGAAAACATGTGTCTCATAAAAATTGACTTTATCGACAAAAGCAAAAGATTTTTCAAATTCTTCTTCCGTCTCTCCCGGAAATCCTACAATCACATCTGTCGTCAGCGCGGGGTTGTCAAAATATCTGCGCAGAATACGGCACTTCTCATAATACTCCGCGGCGGTGTATCTGCGGTTCATTCTTCTTAATGTCTCATCGCACCCGCTCTGCAGGGACAGATGAAAGTGCGGACACATTTTCGGAAGTTCAGAGAGCGCCCGCGCGAATTCATCCGTGATGATCCCCGGTTCAAGCGACCCGAGTCGGATTCTTCTGATCCCTTCGATTTCGTGGACGGTACGTATCAGGGAAAGCAGGTGTCTTTCTCCGTCAAAATCAATCCCGTATGAGCTGAGGTGGATTCCGGTAAGCACTACTTCCTGATAACCGTTTGCGGCAAGATTTCTTACCTCTCCGGCCACATCCTCCTGCGTCCTGCTGCGCACTCTTCCTCTCACATACGGAATGATGCAGTAAGTACAGAACTGGTTGCATCCGTCCTGAACTTTTATATAGGCCCGCGTATGTTCTCCCGGCTTTGACAGATGCAGGTTCTCATATTCCCTGGTCTGTCCGATTTCTTCCATGTCCTTTGTCTGTTTCCGGGCGCGCTGCGCCTCGTATTCCCGGAGAACTTTTACAAGATCTTTCTTTCTGTTATTTCCAAGTACAATATCAATGCACGGATCCTGTCCGTGTTCCCTGTCCTGGGCCTGCACATAGCATCCTGCCGCCACTACCACCGCGTCCGGATTCATCTTTCTTGCCCGGTGGAGCATCTGGCGCGATTTTCTGTCCGCGATATTCGTCACCGTACATGTATTTATAATATAGACATCGGCTCCTTCCCTGAAAGGAACAATCTCATATCCGGCTTTCTCAAGCATCTCCTGCATAGCCTCTGTTTCATATGCGTTTACCTTGCAGCCCAGATTATGCAATGCCGCTTTTTTCATGCGTTTTTACCTCATTTTTCCTTATTGTTTCTTGACTTTTACTATGGCATCCCGTAGAATATACGTAGGGTTAAGGCCCTTACTTTATTGTATAATTCAAGGAGGGAATTTAAAATGAAAACAGTACAGATTTCATTAAACTCAATCGACAAAGTAAAATCTTTTGTCAACGAAATCACCAAATACGACAATGACTTCGATTTAGTATCCGGAAGATATGTTATAGATGCCAAATCAATCATGGGAATCTTCAGTCTGGATCTTTCCAAGCCGATTGATCTCAACATTCACGCTGACGGCGATGTTGATGATATCCTTGCAGCTCTGGACGCTTACATCATTAAATAAATACTTATGACTCTCAGGAAGCTGTCTGATGCGACTCAGACAGCTTCTTTTTTTACGTCGTCAGGCCGGGATTCCGGCCGGGCGCGGCCAGAAGGCCGCCTGCTACCCGGCAATGTCTTTTCCCTTTTTCCCGATAATGACCGTTTCGGTCGTGTCCAGAGCCGTCTTAACCAGTTCGTCGATCTTTTCGGAAAGACTGAGTTCGGATTTTTCCATCCGTTCTATATTCGGCTTTGTCACAGGATGTTTTGCGACAAAGATCGTGCAGCAGTCCTCAAACGGCTGTATGGACACTTCATAAGTGCCGATCTTTTCAGAAATCTCCACAATATCCCTTTTGTCGAATCCTACCAGCGGGCGGTATACCGGAAGCGTGCACACCGCGTTTGTAGCCGCCAGGCTCTGCATCGTCTGGCTCGCCACCTGTCCGATGCTCTCGCCCGTAATCAGTCCCAGACATCCGTCCTTTTTCGCGAAGTGCTCCGCAATGCGCATCATATAACGGCGCATAATGATCGTCAGTTCTTCATGCGGGCATTTCTCATAAATATACAGCTGTATATCCGTAAAGTTCACGACATGAAGTTTAATCGGGCCCGAATATACTGAAACAAGCCTTGCCAGCTCCATTACTTTTTCCTTTGCCCTCTCGCTTGTATACGGCGGAGCGTGGAAATATACCGCTTCAATCTCCACGCCTCTCCTGGCGATCATATATCCCGCGACCGGGCTGTCGATTCCTCCGGACAGCAAAAGCATTGCGCTGCCGTTTGTCCCCACCGGCATTCCGCCAGGGCCGGGTATGATCTCGGAGTACAGATATACCTCTTCCCGGATCTCCACATTCAGTCGCACGTCCGGGTTGTGAACGTCTACTTTCATTTCCGGAAATGCCTCGAGCACCGCCTCGCCCAGAGCGCAGTTTATTTCCATCGAATTTACAGGATAACGTTTATTCGCCCTTCTTGCCTCCACCTTGAACGTGCGGTTTCCCTCCGGATACATTTCGCCTATATATACGACCACGTCTTTTTTGAGCTCTTCTATGTCTTTCACCTGCAGGCGCACGACCGGACAGATGCCTACGATTCCGAAGACGCGCGAAAGACTCCCGACCGTATCTTCATAGTCGTAGTCTCCGCTGCAGTCCACATACACTCTTCCATGACATTTATGGACATAAAAATCTCCGTCGACGTCGGACAGAGCGTACCGGATCTGACGGACAAGGGCGTCCTCAAACATGTACCGGTTTTTGCCTTTGATTCCTATCTCTCCGTATTTGATCAGAAATGAATGAAATTCCATGATTTTCTCCTTTTCTATCCTTGCTGCGAAAGCCGGCGCCGGCCGCGTTCCGGCTCTTAACGCCGTGTATATTTCCGAAGCATCGGTACACAATTATATAGTGTTTCCAGCGTATAGTCAATTTCTTCTTTCGTTGTAAACTCCGACATGCTGAAGCGCACTGTCGCGTCCAGATATTCTTTTGCCGCTCCGATTCCTTTCAGCACACCGCTTACGGCAGGATGATTGGACGAACATGCGGAACCGGACGAGACGTAGATGCCTTTGTCTTCCAGCGCGTGCAGAAGCACTTCGCTCCGCACTCCCGCTATGCCGACGCTGACGATATGGGGCGCGCTCCCCTCGTCTGTCGGTCCGTGCACAACTGTATTGTCGATCTTTCGGATTCCGTTGATGAAATGTTCTTTCAGCTCCCGCATCAGCGCGTTCTTCATGTCCATATCGCGGTAAATCATTCCGGCCGCAAGAGCCAGCCCCGCGATTCCCGGAACATTTTCCGTACCGGAACGGATATTTTTCTGCTGCCCGCCGCCGAAAACAACAGGCGAAATCTTCACTCTGGGACCGATATACAGAAATCCCACGCCTTTTGGCCCGTGGATCTTATGCCCGCTGACAGATACCAGGTCGATTCCCATGCGCTTCGGCCAGATACGGTATTTGCCAAACCCCTGCACCGCGTCTGTGTGAAACAGAATCGACGGATTATACTGTTTGACGATTCGCGCCGCCTCTGCGACAGGCTGTACGGTTCCGACCTCATTATTTACATACATAACGGACACGAGTATCGTCTCCGGACAAAGCGCCTCTTTCAGGGCGTCCAGCCTGACTCTGCCGTCCGCGTCCACCGGCAGATACGTCACCCGGAATCCTTCTTCCTCCTCCAGGTGCCGCATTGTATTTAAGATTGCAGGATGCTCTATGGACGTCGTAATCAGATGACGCCCCCTTCGCCGCCCTGCCCTGGCACAGCCCATCAGCGCGAGATTATCACTCTCCGTCCCCCCGGATGTAAAAAATATTTCTCCGGCATTTACTTTCATAAGCTTTGCCAGCGTCTCTTTCGCGTCCCGGATATAATGCTCCGCCTGAACGCCTTTTCTGTGCATGGACGACGGATTCCCGTAATCCGTGCACATGATTTTATATACCAGTTCTCCCACCTCCGGATAGCACATGGTTGTGGCAGAATTATCAAGATAAACTTCCATTGTTCCTTCCCTTTACTGTTTTTGCGCCGCAGCTTTCTTACTTTAAATTATGTCCTCCGCTCTCAAGATGATACATAAGGATGGAGAGCGCCGTAAGCCCCGCCGTCTCCGTGCGGAGAATCCTGCTTCCAAGAGAAACCGAAAGCGCGCCCGCCGCCTTTGCCTTTTCCACTTCCTCCGCGTCAAATCCGCCTTCCGGGCCGATAAATACGCCGACCGACTGTCCCGGACGGATTCCGGAGATAATATCCGCCGTCTCTTTCATTCCACGCTCGAGTTCATATGGAATGAGAATCACATCCAGTTCCCCGGCCTTTTCGAGAGCCCCGCCAAAAGAAACCGGCCTGCTCACCACCGGAATTACCGCGCGGCCGCACTGTTCCGCGGCGCTTTTTGCGATAGCCTGCCACCGGGCTGTTTTTTTCTCTGCTTTTTTTTCATCCAGCCTGACAACCGAACGGCCCGCGGCAAAAGGAATAACTCCTGCCGCCCCCAGTTCCACTGCTTTCTGGACGATCCACTCCATCTTATCGCCTTTGGGCAGTCCCTGAAACAGATAAATGTCTGACGGAAGTTCTGTCCGGGCGGTTTCTGTTTCGATTATTTCCAGAACCGCCTCCCGGTCTTCATATGCCCGGATGCGGCAGGTATAAGATACGCCCCGTCCGTCGTGAACTTTCACGGCCTCTCCCGGCCTCATGCGCAGGACATTTTTCATATGGTTCACATCCTGGCCGGAAAGACGGATCAGTCCGTCCTGCACCGCCGATGTCTCTGTAAAAAAATTCTGCATCAGTTTTTCCTCGCTGTCACGCAGACCCATTCGCCCTGGTATGTCACATCCAGTACTTCCAGCCCCGCGTCTTTTACCGCTTTTACCACCGTTTCTTCCTTATCGTCGATAATGCCGCTGGTAATATAAATTCCGCCTTTTTTCAGCTGATGAACAACGACCGGAGTCAGTTCAACCAGCACATCGGCCAGTATATTGGCCGCCACGATATCGTAGCGCTCATAGCCGACTCTGTCCTGCACTTTTCTGTCGTCAATGATGTTTCCGATCATAACTTCATATTTGTCCTGAGAGATGCCGTTTACCGCCATATTTTCCCTTGTCGCGTCAATCGCGCATGGATCCAGATCCGTTCCCACCGAATAGTCCGCGCCGAATTTGAGCGCCAGCATCCCGAGGATGCCGCTTCCGCATCCGACGTCCAGTATTCTTGTCGACGGCTTTACATATTTTCTGATCTGGCGGATGCAGAGCTGAGTCGTCTCGTGCATTCCGGTTCCAAACGCCGTGCCGGGATCAATATGAATAATCATTTTCCCGCTGTCCTGCGGCTTTACGGTTTCCCAGGAAGGAATAATAAGAATATCGTCTACATAGAACTGGTGAAAATACTGCTTCCAGTTATTCACCCAGTCCACATCCTCAGTCTGAGATTCTTCAATGACACAGTCGCCTGTATCCACATAGGATGACATTTCTTTCAGTTCCTTCATCACCTGACCCAGAATTTTGTCTTTATCTTCATCCTCTTCGAGGTAAAAGCTTAAGTAGGCCACCCCGTCGTCGGGTTCCGCCTCCGGCAGAATGTCCACGAACATCTGCTCTTTGTCTGACTGGGAAAGGGGAATCTTGTCCTCGATTTCCACGCCCTGGATTCCCAGATCCATCAGCATGCTGCTCACAATATCTTCCGCCCGGGTCGTTGTTTTTAACCGGAATTTATTCCATTTCATTTTTCTCTTCCTCCTGAAACCATAGATCTAAATTTACATTTCCGCTGATTCCCGGCACCGTCCCCGCATCGCTGTACTGCCAGATTTTATAATCGTACGGACACTGCGGAACCGCGTGATAGTCCGCATACCAGAAATCATACCCGGAAAGTTCTTCCATATCAAGTGAAAATGCCATCCATTCCATATTTGAATAGATCATTGTATCGTAGCCGGCCGCTTCCACCGTCTCGCAGAATACTTTGCAGTAATTGGTAAACTCCTGTATCGTATTGTTATCTGTCCTCGCCATGGAGTATTCAATATCTTCCGTATCGTATACTACCGGTCCTTTGATATCGTATCCGCGTATATGTTCAAGAACATATTCCGCCTCTTCCACAGCCTCCGCCGCAGAGACCGCCTGGGAAAAGAAGTAGACTCCCACGTCAAGCCCCGCGTCGAGAGCGCCCTTCATATTTTCCTCATACATGGCGTCCGGCACAAGTTCGCCTTCTTCTCCATATGCCCTGTAGCCCAGGCGGATTATGACGAATTCCACGCCGCTTTCCTTTACCTTTTTCCAGTCGATTTCCTCGCCCTGGAATTCCGACACATCAATTCCCTGTCTTGCGGATACGCCGTTTTTTTCATCCATGTAAGTCTTGTATCCTGTTTTCTCATCCGTATGAAGGCAGGAAAAGTCATACCTGCATCCGGGCACGCCCGAAAGCAGTTCTGCTTCGCGCGGTACGCCTTCCATGTCTGTAAATGTGTAAATTTCCTGTCCGTTTTCTTTTTCTTCTATCTCTATTCCGGCTGTGTTGTCCGCTTCTGTCCCGGGCTCCTCTCCCCTCATCCGGCATCCGGTAAATGCCAGAATCATGCAGAAGGCCAGAGCCGCGGTCCTGTATCTTTTTCCGGTCATTTTATATTCTGCTCCTGTCAGTCTGTCTGATTTATTTCCATCAAATCTCCCGGCCGGATTCTGCCGCCCTCAATTACTCGCGCGAACACACCTTCTCTTGGCATGATGCAGTCGCCCATCTGCTGAAAAATTCTGCATCCGTGGTGGCATTCTTTTCCGATCTGGGTAATCTCAAGTACGACGCTGCCGCACAGCAGCCTTGTCCCTTCTGAAAGGGATGAAAAGTCTATTCCCTCCACAACAAGGTTTTCTCCGAACGCGCCGTTGTCTGCCTGCGCGCCCTTCTTCCTGAATTCCTGTATTTTATCATAAGAAAGAAGGCTTACCTGCCGGTGCCATTTTCCCGCGTGTGCGTCCCCTTCTATCCCATAGTCTTTCTTAAATAAACCTTCCGCAACAGCTTTCTTCTCTGTGCCTTTTGCAGGGCTTATGCAGACTGCGATTACTTTTCCCATTCCGCTCTCCTTTCACTTCCGGAAAATCGTCATCCCCCGATCCGGGACATTTCCCTTTCTTCCAGTCTCCGGCTCTTCTCCGCCTCCCGGCTTTCCATTGTCCGGCCCTCCTGCGCGCTCCTGTTTTCCCGGCAGGCCGGGTCGTTTTCTCTTTCAAACTGATGGCAGGCCGGCTTATCCAAAACCGCCGCTCTTACTGTCTCCGCGATCTGTTCATCCGACGCGCCGTTTCGGAGCAGCTTTTTTATATCAAAGCCGTCCCCGTACTGAAGACAGGGCTTTAACATGCCTTCCGGAGTAAGTCTGAGCCGGTTGCATGTGCGGCAGAATTTGTGAGTCAGCGCGCTGATAAATCCTATCCGTCCCTGAAATCCCTGGAATTCCACATATCGGGCAGGTCCGTTTCCCAGCGTTTTCCCGCAGGGAAGCGACTTCCCGAACCGGGATTCCAGCAGTTTTTTTATTTCATTTGCGCCCCTGCCCTGAAATTCTTTTCCCATGCCGATAGGCATCATCTCAATAAAACGCACCTCCAGAGGGTGCTCCCCTGCCAGTTCCGCCAGACGGACGATATCCTCGTCAGATCCGTCCTGCAGCGGAACACAGTTGATTTTTACCGGAAGGCCCGGGCTGGCAAGCGCCGCCTCAATTCCCTGTGCTGCGTCCGCCAGTCGGCCGCCGCGCGTTACCAGTGTGTACTTTTCTTCATCCAGCGTGTCCAGGCTGATATTCACAGCGTCCAGTCCGGCGGCTGTCAGTCCGGCCAGCTGATCTCTTAGAAGTGTTCCGTTCGTCGTCAGCGTAACCTGCTCAATCCCCGGCGTCTCTTTTAATTTTTTTACCAGAACATGCAGATTCTTCCTGACGAGCGGTTCGCCTCCCGTCAGTTTAATCCTGGATATTCCAAGCCCGGCCGCGATGCCGCAGAACCTGCAGATCTCGTCATAAGTCAGTATTTCCTCATGGGGGACAGACGGCACGCCTTCCGCCGGCATACAGTAAACGCAGCGCAGATTGCAGCGGTCTGTGACAGATACCCTCAGATATTCAATTTTTCTGCCGTAACCGTCCTGCATACGCCTTCTTCCTCTCTGTTCTTTGCGGCCGCCCTTTTACTTATGTCAGAATTCTTTTTTACCTTGGTTCCGGATCTTTCCCGCATTCTCCGGTTTTTCCCGTCAGAATGGCAAGCCCGTGATCCAGCGCCGGAAGCACCGCTTCCAGATTTTCCTTCGCCGCTTTCGGGCTCCCCGGCAGAGTAATAATCAGGGTCTGATTCCGGATCACCGAAACGCCTCTGCTGAGCATGGCTCTGGGCGTTACCGCGAGGGACGCCAGACGCATGGCCTCGGCAATTCCCGGCGCGTTCCGCGTGGCTACAGCCAGCGCAGCCTCCGGGGCACAGTCGCGCGGCGAGAATCCGGTTCCGCCTGTAGTAAAAACAATATCCGCTTTTTTGTCATCGCATAGTTTACACAGACATTTTTTTATTTCTTCTTCATCATCCGGCAGGAGCACGCGCTCAATCACCTCATATCCGGACTTTGTAATAATATCACAGATAAGGGGACCGCTTTTATCCTGCCTGTCCCCTGCATATCCTTTATCGCTTAATGTTACGACTGCTGCCTTCCATTTTTCCTTCATCTCTGCTTTTTCGGCG
Source organism: uncultured Mediterraneibacter sp. (assembly GCA_944381125.1). Lineage (GTDB taxonomy): Bacteria > Bacillota > Clostridia > Lachnospirales > Lachnospiraceae > Mediterraneibacter. The sequence goes on from CALWKB010000103.1 coordinate 12,587, forward strand.
GTCGTTATATACATCTCCGCTCTTTCCTCCGGTCTTTTTTACAAGATAAATCTCACCGATTTCCATTGTCTTATCCAGCGCCTTGCACATATCGTAAACGGTCAGAAGCGCCACGCTCACGCCGGTCAGCGCCTCCATCTCTACTCCCGTTTTCCCCGTCACTTTTACCGTGCAGGTACAGGAAATCGAGGACTCCTCCTCATCCATGTCAAATGTGATTCTGCAGTTGGTTAAAGGCAGAATGTGGCACATGGGAATCAGCTCCCAGGTCCGCTTCGCTCCCATAATTCCGGCGGTGGCCGCGACTCCGAGAACGTCTCCTTTTCCCGTACCGCCTTCCTTTACCGCATGAAACACTTCCCGGCTGACCATGATTTTGCCTGCGGCGGACGCTTCCCGGAGCGTGTCATTCTTCTCCGTCACATCCACCATTACTGCCTTTCCGTTTTTGTCAAAATGCGTCAGGTCCATACCGAATCATCCTCTTCCGTGTACTTTCACCCCCCGGAACAGCCGGGGGCTTTTCTGTTCTGCATACGCTATAACGATCATACCACATCCGGGAGGAAATTTGTAGATATGAAATCCTGATTCTTACGCGCATGTCTGATCGGCGGATTCGAACTGTGAATTGTAGAGTTCCGCGTAGAATCCTCCCTTTTCGAGAAGTTCTTCGTGCCTTCCCTGCTCTGCGATATCTCCGTCTTTCATTACCAGTATAAGATCCGCGTCCCGGATCGTTGAAAGTCTGTGGGCGATAATAAAGCTTGTGCGTCCTTTCATCAGGTTGTCCATCGCTTTTTGTATCAGCACTTCTGTTCTTGTGTCTACCGAACTTGTCGCCTCATCCAGAATCAGGATCTTCGGATCCGCCAGAATCGCCCTCGCAATTGTGAGGAGCTGTTTCTGCCCCTGGGATACATTGCTCGCTTCTTCATTCAGCTCCATGTTATAGCCGCCGGGAAGCGTCTGCACAAACCGGTGCACATGGGCCGCCCTGGCCGCCCGGATAACCTCCTCATCCGTAGCGTCCTGCCTGCCGTACCGTATATTTTCCATAACAGAACCGTGAAACAGCCAGGTATCCTGAAGAACCATTCCGAACATTTCCCGCAGATCGTTCCGGTTGAATTCCCGCAGGTCATGTCCGTCAATCCGGATGGAACCGCTGTTTACGTCATAAAAACGCATCAGAAGTTTTATTATAGTTGTCTTTCCGGCTCCTGTCGGCCCGACAATTGCAATTTTCTGTCCCTCTTTTACCTCCGCCGAGAAATCATTTATAATAATTCTGTCCGGATTATATCCGAAATGCACATGATCAAACCGGACATTGCCGTGAAGCCCTTCTGTCTGCACAGGATTCGGAACCGTCTGTTCCTCCTCCTTTTCTTCCAGAAACTCAAATACACGCTCGGACGCGGCCGCTGTTGACTGAAGCATATTTGCGACCTGAGCCACCTGCTGAATCGGCTGGGTAAAGTTTCTTACATATTGAATAAATGACTGGATGTCTCCTACTTCAATTGTCTTTCTGATCGTCAGATATCCGCCCAGGATAGCGACCGCCACATACCCGAGATTTCCCACGAACTGCATTACAGGCATCATCATGCCCGAGAAAAACTGAGATTTCCATGCGGAATCGTACAGTTTTTCGTTTGTTCTGTTAAATTCCCCGATGACGTCTTCTTCTTTATTAAACGCCTTGATAATACTGTGGCCGCTGTAGATTTCCTCTACCTGGCCGTTTACATTTCCGAGATATTCCTGCTGGCCGCGGAAATATTTCTGGGAATGCTTCATTACAAATGAGATCATTACAACAGATACCGGCAGAAGCAAAAGCGCCACAAGCGTCATCAGAGGACTGATAGACAGCATCATAACAAGTACGCCGATAATGGTCGTAACGGACGTAATCATCTGTGTGGCGCTCTGGTTCAGGCTCTGTCCGAGCGTATCCACGTCGTTCGTCACCCTGGAGAGCACCTCTCCCACGGGTTTTGTATCAAAATAATTCATTGGCATCCGGTTGATTTTTTCTGAGATTTCTTTTCTCAGCCGGTAAGTCGTTTTCTGTGATACGCCGGTCATAATGATTCCCTGTACAAATGTACACAGAGCGCTGATCAGATAAAGTCCCAGCGTAATCATAAGGATCTGTCCGATTTTTCCGAAATCCATGCCGCTCCCGCCGGAAACCATGCTTACAAGTCCGTTGAAAATTTCTGTAGTGGCTTTTCCCAGTATCTTCGGACCCACGATGTTAAATATTGTCCCGCATACGGCAAATACAAAAACAAACGCCATATGCACTTTAAATGCGCTCATATACCGGAGCAGTTTTTTTATTGTGCCTTTAAAATCTCTGGCGCTCTCGCCCGGCATGCCGCCGCGCATTCCTCTTCCCATGTGTCCTCTAGGCATTGCACTTCACCTCCGTTTCTTCTGTGACCGTGTTTGCTCCCGCCGCGGCTTTTCCGCTCTCCTCATGGTAATTCAATTCAGATTCGGAGAGCTGTGACGCGGCGATCTGGCGGTACACTTCACAGTTTTCAAGCAGTTCCCGGTGGGTTCCCTTTCCGGCCATCCGCCCGTCGTCCAGCACGATGATCTGATCCGCGCTCATGATGGTGCTGATTCTCTGCGCCACGATAAGCACAGTGCTGTCTTTTGTTTTTTCCCGCAGCGCTTTTCTCAATGTTACATCTGTTTTAAAGTCAAGCGCCGAAAAGCTGTCGTCAAAGATAAACACTTCCGGATGCTTCGCGACCGCTCTTGCGATTGACAGTCTTTGTTTCTGGCCGCCGGATACGTTTGTTCCGCCCTGAGCGACAGGGCTGTGATAACCTTCCTCCCTGGCTTCTATAAATTCGGAAGCCTGAGCGATCTCCGCCGCTTCTTTCATCTCTTTCTCCCCGCCGTCCGGACAGCCGAAAAGAATATTGGAGGCAATATCGCCGGAAAACAGCACGCCTTTCTGAGGCACAAATCCAAGCCGGTCTCTGAGGTCCCGCTGGCTCGCCCGCCGGATATCCGTTCCGTCAAGCGTGATAACCCCTTCCGACACATCGTAAAAACGCGGAATCAGATTTACAAGAGTAGATTTTCCGCTTCCGGTGCTTCCTATAATCGCTGTGGTCTTCCCCGGCCGGGCAGTAAATGTAATATCATGGAGAGCATTCTCGTCCGCTCCCGGGTACCGGAAAGAGACATGGTTAAAACAGAGCACGCCTTTCTGGTCCGGGTCAAAAGCTTCCGGATTCTCCGGATCGCGGATGGCAGTCCGGCTTGAAAGGACTTCTTCCACACGGTCCGCGGCCACGGCGGCTCTTGGCAGCATAATGGAAAGCATGCACAGCATAAGAAATCCCATTATTATCTGCATCGTATACTGGATAAACGCCATCATATCTCCGACCTGCATCCTGCCGTCGCTGATGCCGTGCGCCCCGTTCCACATGATGAGTACGGAAACGCCGTTCATGATCAGCATCATTACCGGCATCATAAACGTCATGGCCCGGTTTACAAACAGATTGGTCCGCGTCAGTTCTCTGTTCGCCCGGTCAAATCTTTCCTCCTCATGCTTCTGGGTGCTGAACGCCCGGATAACCGGCAGACCTGTAAGTATTTCCCTTGTGACAAGATTCAGTTTATCTACAAGACTCTGCAGAATTTTAAACTTCGGCATAGCCACTGCAAACAGCACGAGAATTACCAGCGCGATCAGCACAACCGCCAGAGCGATAATCCATGACATGGATACGTTTGTCTGGAATACCTGGATAATTCCTCCGATTGCAAGGATCGGCGCGTAAAGCACAATTCTGAGAAGCATCACAGTGAGGAGCTGAATCTGCTGAATGTCATTTGTGCTTCTTGTGATCAGCGACGCTGTGGAAAAGCGGTCGAATTCATTGTTGGAAAAACCTACTACTTTGTGGAATACTCTGCTTCTCAGATCCCGCCCTGTGGCAGCTCCCACTCTGGACGCGAGAAATCCCACAAGAATGCTGGCCGTCATGCCAAGAAGAGCCAGCCCCGCCATTTTTCCGCCTGTAACAAGCAGATACCTGATCTGAATGCCGTCCATATCCATGCCCAGATCCCGGTACGCATTTTTCACATAAGCCACAGACGCCTGCTCGAGAATCGTGTCCGGCATTTCCTTCAGCTTTTCTCCCGTCTGTACTGTCATATCCGACACATCCGCCATATCACCGCCTGATTCGATGCCGGAAGCCAGCATCATGGGTCCCTGAAGAATTTCCGCGATTCTTTCTGCTTCTTCGCTGTCCTCTGATACAGCATCCCTGAGCACATATGCCTTTTTGTCATAAGTGCCGTCATCCTCTGTATAGGCGTCTGTCACGGTGCTTTGATCTTTCTCTGGCACAAACAGCAGAAGCTGTTCCATTTTATCCGCGGATATCGCCGCAGGGATCCGGTCTTCCACTCCGCCCTGCTGAATGCCCACATTTACAATATCTGAGGTGTACGCAGGCAGCGACAGATCGCAGTACGCCTGAACAAAAAGTATTACAGTGATGGCAAGGAGCGCCTTCCAGTGCTCCGACGCATACCTGAACAGATTTTTCATGCCTTTTCTTTCCTTTCATATTTTTCAAGATTTTCCTTAACCTGCAGCATCATTCTTCTGAATAAAAGCTTTTCTTCCAGGCTCATGCCGCCCAGTATGATCTCATCCATCCGTCTGCCGACATCTTTTACCGCCTGAATGCATGATTGTCCCCGCTCCGCCAGGGTAAGACGCATCACCCGCTGATCGCACTGATCCGGGCGGCGGGTAATATATCCCCCGCGTTCCATTTTCTGAATAGCGGAAGTAATTGACGGAGCCGTCATATTCAGCTCCTCCGCCAGTTCTCGCTGGGACATCGTCTTTCTGCGGTGAAGCGTAAAGAGAATCGCGGCCTGACTTCTGTTCAGGTCGAACTCCCTGTACATGCCCTTCGCCGTATTTATCATTTTGTGCAGGGCTATGCCCATTATTCCCATCATCGGGATATCGTCTGTTTCGCAGTACATAATCTGCCCTCCTGTTCCTGTAAGAATCCGTCTGCGGATTCCCGCGCCGGAAGCGGTCCGTTTCTGCTTTATCGAATGCGTCTCCATCCCCGCGCGAAATCACTTTAGTTAGACAACTAAGTAACAGATTAGTATTTTTCGCCAAATAAATCAAGTAAAATCTTTTGTTTTTACGTTTATTTCATATTTTTTATACAAATTTATTTTAGTTAGTAAATTAATTTATATTCTCTTTTACTGTGTAAAAAAACAGAAGACCGGCTGCGCCGGTTGACATCGGCGCATGTATGGTGGTATATTATCTCATAGTATGAGATATATAGGAGATGCAGTATGGATTACCGTAATCGCGCAGAATACTTCCTTCATTATATGAGGCAGCTTAACCGTACCGCAATGGTCCGCGACCTGACCAGCCTTGCTTCCGGGGAGCAGGCGGTGCTTTACTATCTCGCGTTTCAGCATGACGGCGCGTCGGCCGGGGAGCTCACTTCTGCCTTTGATATCAGAAGTTCCCGGACTGCCGCCATATTAAACGCCCTGGAAAAAAAAGGCCATGCCAGACGCTGTCAGAATCCTTCTGACAGGCGGCAGGTTCTGGTATATATCACCGACGAGGGAAAAGATGAGGTAAAAAGCCGGTATCAGGATGCAGTCGGCCGCATGGCTGAATTTCTGGAGCTTCTCGGGCCGGAAGACTCGGAGGAATTCATCCGTATCGTGCGGGACGCAGTTCTCAGAAACAACGGAAGATAAGAAAGGAGTTTTGTATTATGAAATCACTTGCAATTGAAAGAGAATTTGGAAGCGGAGGCCATGAAATCGGGGAAAAAGTCGCCGAGCTGGCGAAGATCTCCTGCTATGACGGCAGTCTGATGGCTCAGGTCGCCGAGTCAAAAGGACTGTCTCTTGATATGCTCAAAGAATATGACGAAAAGAAAACCGGAAGCGTCCTGTATAACATCGGACTTCTGGCAAGCTATAACTATAACCGGAACAACTCTCAGGTTTTCGAACTGTATTACGAGCTTCAGAAAACAATCAAGTCGCTTGCGATACAGGGTCCGGCCGTTTTTATCGGCAGAAGTTCCACAGAGATTCTCCGCGATAATCCGAACACTGTCAGAGTATTTATTTATTCCTCGGATGTGGATAAACGGATTGACCGCATTGTCCGCACGGAAAATGTAACTCCGGATCAGGCAAAGAAACTGATCGAAAAGAAAGAAAGGGAGCGCAGAGAGTATTTTAAATTCTGGACCGATAAAGAATGGTCTGACAAGGCCAATTATGATATGGCTCTTAACACTTCTACGCTTTCCGTTAAAGATTGCGCGCGCATTCTGCTCAGCGCCATTGAAGCGCCGGCTGTCTGAACCGGATTTCAGCATAACAGCCGCCAAAAGCGGCTGTCTTTTGCCTTTTTTTCTGTCGCGGATCACATTTTTCCCGCAATTGTCCTGACGCTGATTCCATTGACTTCTATATGGTCGTCAACTGCTATTACGAGGCACTGGCGTCCGTCAATGATTCTTGTTTCCACCAGATCCGCCCGGTCCGGATTCACCTTAATGATTATGTCAGGAGTTTCTATATTGAATTTTTTTGTTTCTGCGATATTTGACGCCAGAAGCCGGCCTTTTTCTCCTGTGTTTTCTTCAAATTTTTTATCAAAATCCTCCATTTTTTCATCGGCCACTCCGCTTTGTTCAAATATTTTTTTCACATCGGTACAGTCAAGCTCCAGCGGTTCCGGTTCGTCTTTATGCTCTTCAATTAATTCATTGAGAGCTTCATGGATATTCCGGACAGTCTCATAATCTCCGTCATCTCCAAGCGTATCTTCTATGATTGTCTGAAACGTCTCTTTCTGAGTATCGGCGGACATCGGTGTTACCGCGCCGAAAATCTGCTCTATCATCTCCGGCTGCAGGTCTTCTGATTTTTTCGTATAATAAAGAACGCTGTGCAGGTCTGTCCCTCTGTCGTTAAAAGCCGGGAAAAGGAATCCTTTATCCGGCATGTCCACGATCCAGTCCCTGATCCGGTCCTGAATCCGGTTGTCCTGCGCGTTGTAGCTGAGGCCGGCTTTCGACAATGTGACCGGACAGATGCTCATCAGCAGGTATTCATACACTTCATCTGAAGCGTCAAACATCTCGGCGCCGTCCGACGCCTTTCCCGGAATGTCATACATTGCGTGAATGAGAATTATGTAATAGTTTTCTCCGTATTCATACGCGGCAATAACTTTATCGTAAAATTCTTCCAGCAGCATGTCGTCTTCAAGCCTGCTGTCTCTCAGTTTGAGCAGAAATTCCTGTGTCCCGCCCGGCATCTCCGCGTCCAGCGGAAATTCCAGATTGAGCATATTTTTCCCGACCGTGCCCGAAAGCGTCTTTTTAAAAATATCAAAATATTTGAATGATTCTTCCTCCGGCAGTGAAAGAAACGCGTCTTTCGATTCCATCTTTTTTGTTTTTTCGTGGTCCACATAGCAGCCGCATATTTTCGTTATTGCGCAGTTTTTCGGTGCAAACTGCCTGCGTATCTCAAGTATTTCTTTTTTATTCATATTGCCGTCCTCCTGAAAAAATCTCGCTGTAAACCGGTATTATATCATCTCACGCCGCCCCGGCCCCGCGCTGGGACTCGCTGATCAATTCCTGAATTTGTGTAGCAGAAAATATTCTACACCGTTTTTTCATCAAAAAAAAGATTTGATTTCCATCCGTTTCTGTGATATGATAACCGCAGATTCGGACAGGATGTCCGTTTTTTATGAATTTTAATCAGAATTATGCTGGCTCCTGCCGCCGGGTAGCAGCCTCTCAGAGCATTCATCTCATTCCGTAAGGCCTATGAAGGAATGAGTATGGATGTTTTTTTATGAAATTTTATCTTATTATGAAAGGAATCTTCAAAATATGCGTACCGGATCTGCCGAAAGAATTTTTCCTGTTTTTCTGAAATATGTATCCGCCAATGTTCTTGGGATGATTGGTTACTCGTGTTATATTCTGGCCGACACGTTTTTTATCGCGAGAGGTATCGGCCCAGATGCCCTTGCCGCTCTCAATCTCGTTCTCCCGGCATACAGCCTGATGAACGGTACCGGTCTGATGATCGGCATGGGCGCCGCCGCCCGTTTTGCACTGTCGTCAGCCGCCCCGCGGGATAATATTCACCGCACAGTATTTACGCATGCCGTACATCTCGGCATACTGGCCGCCGTCATCTTCAGCTGCGCCGGCGCTTTCCTCCCCTCTCATATAGCGTCTCTGCTTGGGGCTGATGCCGACACGATCGGATATGCGTCGGATTATATCCGCATCCTGCTCATATTTTCCCCGCTTTTCCTTGGGAATAATATACTGCTGTGCTTTGTCCGCAACGACGGGTCGCCCAGGCTTTCCATGGCCGGAATGATTGTCGGAAGTCTGACAAATATTGTACTTGATTATGTATTTATTTATCCTTTTGGCATGGGCATGACAGGCGCGGCCGCGGCTACTGCAACCGCCCCCGTTGTCAGCATGCTTATTATGTCCGCGCATTTTATTAAAAAGAAAAATAACTTCCGCCTTGTTTCTGCGAAAGTCTCTCTGATCCGCTGGAAGGATATCTGCAGCCTGGGTGTATCGTCGCTGATTACAGAAATGTCTTCCGGCATTGTCATTATTGTATTTAATCTGCTGATACTTGACATCAGCGGGAATATGGGGGTCGCCGCTTACGGCATCCTTGCCAATATCGCGCTTGTGCTCGTCTCTGTCTTTACCGGCATCGGCCAGGGTATTCAGCCTGTTGTCAGCCGTTACGCGGGAGAAGGCGGCCGCGCGCAGAGAAACCGGCTGCGCAGATACGCGATGTGCTCTTCCCTTCTGACGGCGCTTCTGGCGTACACGACGGTCGCCATATTCTCCGTCCCAATTGCAGAGCTGTTTAACAGGGATCACTCCCCGGTTCTTACCTCAATTGCTTCCGAAGGGATGAGGATTTATTTTATCAGCCTGTTCTTTTCCGGAATCAATATCGTCGCTTCCGCCTTTCTCAGCTCCGCCGACCGTCCGAAAGAAGCCTTCGCCATATCGGCCCTTCGGGGATTTATCCTCATTATCCCTGCCGCATGGCTTATGTCCTCGCTCCTCGGAATGACCGGCGTCTGGATGGCTGTGCCTGCGGCAGAAGCAATTGTCTGTTTTCTGTCGGCATTCTTTCTTTTCAGGAAATAAAAGAATCCTTTCCTTTCTCCGTATGCAGAATCTCATTCGCATTGCTGATCCGCTCTTTTGTCGGCGGTTCAACACCTGCAAGCGGATAATCATACCCCAGTTCTTTCCACTTAAACTCTCCGAGCGTATGATATGGCAGAACCTCCACTTTTTGCACATTATTTAATTTCTTTATAAAGTCATAAAGTTTCTCAAGATACTCATCTGTGTCATTTCTTCCCGGCACAAGCACATGCCTTATCCAGACAGGCTTCCCGATTTCCGAAAGATACTCCGCCATATCAAGAATATTTCTGTTGCTGCGTCCGGTCAGAATTTTATGCTGTTCATCATCAATATGCTTAATATCGACCAGCAGAAGATCCGTAAACTTCATCAGCTCATTAAACTTTCCAAAAAAAGGCTCCTCCCGGGTAAATGGCGCCCCGCTCGTATCAATCACAGTGTGGATCCCCTGCTCCTTCGCCTTCCTGAAAAACTCCGTCAGAAAATCAATCTGCATCAACGGCTCCCCGCCACTAACCGTAATACCGCCGCCGTCCTTCCAGTAAGTCCTGTAGCGAAGCGCATTCCTGATCAGTTCATCCGCACTGCGAAGCTCCCCGTCCGTCATATTCCACGTATCCGGATTATGACAGAACTGACACCGCATAGGACATCCGCTGAAAAAAACAACAAACCGGACCCCCGGACCATCCACCGAACCAAAACTCTCCGTAGAATGAATATATCCTTCCATATTTCTCCTTTCGGGGACGTAGTAAAACTCAATTCGACTACGTCCCGGATTAAAATAAGGCCTGTCCCTTTTTCCGTTTACCGGTGTCCCCATTGACATAATAACCAAATTTCCACATTTTATTTCTTTTATTTTTCTTCTATATTTGTCTATTTTTACACCAGGGGACAGAGTAAAATTAAAAAAGGGACAGGGCAAAGTTTAAAAAGGGACGTAGTAAAACTCGATTTCACTACGTCCCCGAAAAAAAATTACATTCTGTCGTGGCAGGTTCTTGCGATTACGTCAAGCTGCTGCTCTTTTGTTAAGTCGATGAATTTTACTGCATAGCCGGATACGCGGATTGTGAAGTTTGCGTATTCTTCTTTTTCCGGATGCTCCATCGCGTCGATCAGTTTTTCTGTACCGAATACGTTGACATTCAGATGATGTGCGCCCTGATCGAAATAGCCGTCCAGTACATGTACCAGATTGTTCTTTCTCTCGTTGTCATCGTGTCCCAGCGCTCCCGGGCTGATTGTCTGTGTATTGGAGATTCCGTCAAGTGCCTGCTCATAAGGCAGTTTTGCTACGGAATTAAGGGATGCAAGAAGTCCGTTTTTCTCTGCTCCGTAGGACGGATTTGCTCCCGGCGCCAGTGGTTCCCCGCCTTTTCTTCCGTCCGGAAGGGAGCCTGTAGCCTTACCGTACACGACATTGGATGTAATGGTAAGGATAGATGTTGTCGGCTCGGAATTTCTGTAAGTATGGCATTTTTTCAGTTTGCTCATAAATGTGCGGAGCAGCCATACCGCGATCTCGTCCGCGCGGTCGTCGTCATTTCCGTATTTCGGGAAATCGCCTTCTACTTCGTAGTCTACCGCAAGTCCGTCTTCGTCACGGATCACTTTTACTTTCGCATACTTAATTGCGCTTAAGGAGTCAACCACATGTGAAAATCCGGCGATTCCGGTTGCGAATGTACGTCTTACATTTGTGTCGATGAGCGCCATCTCGGCTGCCTCATAATAATATTTATCGTGCATGTAGTGGATCATGTTCAGTGTGTCAACGTACAGTTTGGAAAGCCATTCCATCATCTGGTCATATTTTTCCATAACCTCATCATAGTCAAGGTATTCGGATGTGATCGGTCTGTACAGCGGTGACACCTGCTGTTTCGTCTTCTCATCAACGCCGCCGTTGATTGCATACAGAAGGCATTTCGCAAGGTTTGCGCGCGCTCCGAAGAACTGAATCTCTTTTCCTGTCTCTGTCGCGGATACGCAGCAGCAGATAGAGTAATCATCTCCCCATACCGGACGCATTACGTCATCATTTTCGTACTGGATGGAACTTGTCTTAACAGAAATATATGCAGCGTATTTCTTGAAGTTCTCCGGAAGGTGTGATGAATAGAGTACTGTCAGGTTCGGCTCCGGCGACGGTCCCATATTCTCCAGTGTATGAAGGAAACGGTAGTCATTCTTCGTCACCATATGGCGTCCGTCCATACCGATGCCCGCCATTTCCAGTGTAGCCCATACCGGGTCGCCGGAGAACAGTTCATTGTATGACGGAATTCTTGCGAACTTCACCATTCTGAACTTCATAACCATATGGTCGATAAGCTCCTGAGCCTGCTCCTCTGTCAGAGTACCGTTTTCAAGGTCTCTCTGAATATAAATGTCGAGGAATGTTGAAACTCGTCCCACACTCATCGCAGCGCCGTTCTGTGTCTTAATTGCGGCAAGGTATCCGAAATACAGCCACTGTACCGCTTCTTTCGCATTCTTTGCCGGCTGCGAAATATCATAGCCGTAAGATTCCGCCATCGCTTTCATACCGTTAAGCGCGCGGATCTGATCAGCGATCTCTTCACGGAGGCGGAAATCGGTTCCCTTCATTCCGTGTCTCTCATACTCAACGAAATCCGACTGTTTCTTCTCGATCAGATAGTCAATGCCGTAGAGCGCCACACGGCGGTAATCGCCGACGATGCGTCCTCTTCCGTATGTATCCGGAAGTCCGGTGATAATCTTGTTGTGACGCGCTTTTTTCATTTCCGGCGTATAAATATCAAATACAGCCTGGTTATGTGTTTTATGATATACAGTAAAGATTTCATGCAGTTTTTCACTTGGTGTATATCCGTATGTTGTGCATGCCTGCTCGGCCATTTTGATTCCGCCGTAAGGCATAAATGCTCTCTTAAGCGGCTTATCTGTCTGCAGACCTACAATCTGCTCCAGTTCTTTCATATCTTCATTAATGTATCCCGGTCCGTAAGCCGTAAGCCCGGATACAACTTCCGTCTCCATATCGAGAACGCCGCCTTTCGCGCGCTCTTCTTTCTGAAGCTTCTGCAGTTCTCCCCACAGCTTATTTGTCGCCTCTGTCGGGCCTGCAAGGAAGGATTCGTCGCCCTCGTACTGGGTGTAGTTATTCTGGATGAAGTCGCGAACATTAACTTCTTCTTTCCAGAGTTTTCCGTTAAATCCTGCCCACTGGTCAAAATTTAATTTTGCCATCTTCTGAAAACCTCCTCCGTGAAATCTTTTTGTTTTAAAATAAACGATTCAGAATACATCTGCGCATTCCGAAAATTTCGGATCGGCTAAAGCTGACGCAGCGCCGCTCCGAATCGGCTCCGGGATTTCCCGTCGCCTTTCATGCGCTAGTATAACATCACGTTAAAAAAAAGACAAGCCTTATTTCGATAATCATTCTCATAAACATACATGTATTTAATTTTATACAACTGATTCACTTTTACAGTTCACTTTTATTCTTTCTTCTTTTCCATCATTCCCATGTACACTTTTTCCGCGGTAATCGGAAGTTCGCGGATTATTACGCCCGCCGCATTCTGAACTGCATTTGCAATCGCCGGAGAAGGTGTGTTAATAACAATTTCTCCGATAGATTTCGCGCCAAAGGGGCCCGTGGGCTCATAGCTGCTTTCAAACTCCACCCGGATTCTGCCCACATCCAGACGGCTTGGAATCTTGTACTGCATAAATGAATTGCTGTAATTCTTCCCTTTCTCATTGTATACAATATCCTCAAACAGAGCCATGCCGATTCCCTGAGCAATGCCGCCCTCTACCTGTACGCGGGCCAGAGCGGGATTGACAACCGTGCCGCAGTCGACGACGGCCGCATAATCCACCATTTCCACTTCTCCGGTCTCTTTATCGATCTCCACTTCCGCGATGCCTGCCATAAACGGCGGCGGTGAGGTCGGAGATGAAAACGCCTCGCTTGCCGAAAGCGCTTCATTGCTGAAGCACATTACTTTGTTCCCGATCTCTTTTCTGGAAATGGACTCCCCGTTCTTTAAATTCGTAACATTCACGCCGTCGAACTGTACGTCTTCCGCCTGACATCCCAGATATCCCGCTCCCACGGAGCATATCTTCCCGCGAAGCTTCTCGCATGTCTTAACTACCGCCATTCCGGTAACATAAGTCGTGCTGGACGCATAGGATCCGGTATCGTACGGCGAAATATCCGTATCAACTCCGTGGACGACAATATCCTCCATGCTGCATTCCAGACACTCCGCAGCCATCTGCGCCAGAATCGTGTCACAGCCGGTTCCCATATCCGTCGCCCCGACCATCAGACTGTAAAAGCCGTCGTCATTCATCTTAATGGCGACAGAGCCTGTATCGACATGAGAAATTCCGGAGCCCTGCATTGCCATCGCAACGCCGACTCCTCTGACTTTTCCGTTTCCGCATTCATAGAAAGGATATTTTCTGTCCCAGCCGATCATTTCCTTTGCGCGGGCAAGACACCGGTCGAGAGCGCAGCTGTCCGTTCTTTCATTGTAGTACGCCGGCATAACCTGGCCCTCCCGGACCAGATTTTTCTCCCGGAGCACAGTCGGGTCCATCCCCATTTTCTCGGCCAGTTCATTTACCGCCGACTCCACTGCAAAGATGCCCTGAGTCGCCCCATATCCCCGGTAAGCGCCCGCAGACATCACATTTGTATAAACAACATCATATGTAAATCGAAAAGCATCCGTCTTCCCGTAAAGCGGAATGGACTTGTGCCCGGACAGTCCCACCGTGGTCGGGCCGTGTTCGCCGAACGCGCCTGTATTTGACAGCGTATGAAGGTCAATGCCCCGGATGCGCCCGTCTTTATCAGCCCCCACCCTGACATGCAGTTCCATCTCATGCCGCGGAGAAGAGGCCGTAAGCGCTTCCTCTCGCGTAAATATAATCTTTGCCGGCCGTCCCGTCTTCCACGTTACGATAGCCGGATAGATTTCCGAAACCGACGTCTGTTTCGCGCCGAAACCGCCGCCGATACGCGGCTTGATCACCCTCACTCTGTGTTTCGGGATATCCAGCGCATTGGCCAGAATACGCCTTACATGAAACGGCACCTGGGTGGACGATACTACGTTCAGTCTGCCGTAGGCGTCCAGATATGTATACGTGCGGAACGTTTCCATCATTGCCTGCTGGTTCGCTTTTGTGTGGTATACCCGGTCTACCACATAATCGCAGGACGCAATCACAGCGTCAATATCGCCCTCGCCGCATTCGTCATGCGCGCAGAGATTTCTCTTATTATCCGCGCCCACGCTGCAAAGACTTCTCCAGTTGTCCTCCGGATGCACCAGGACGGGGTTATCCTTTGCTTTTCGAAAATCAAGCACCGGTTCCAGCACTTCATATTTAATCCGCACAAGCTTCATTGCTTTTCTGACCGCTTCTTCGGAAACACCGGCTACAATAGCGGCCGCGTCGCCCACGAAACGCATCCTCTGATCAAGAATCAGCCGGTCATAAGGGCTCGGCTCCGGATATGTCTGTCCCGCCAGCGTGAAACGTTTATCCGGGCAGTCTTTGTATGTCAGGACGCATTCAATGCCCGGGACCGCACAGGCCCGCGCCGTGTCGATCTCTTTAATCAGCGCATGCGCATAAGGGCTTCTTACAATCTTAACAATCAGGCAGTCTGACGGCGCGAGATCATTGGTATATACTGCTTTTCCGGTAACAAGAGACTCCGAGTCAACCTTCGGAACCGGATGATTTACATAGCTCAAATCTGACATTTTTTCCCTTGTCATGCCTGCACCTCCTTCATCTCCCGGCCTTCTGCCGCGCCGCGTCTTTCGGCCATATAGTTCTGTATCGCTCGGAGCTGCCCCATATAACCGGTGCAGCGGCAAAGATTTCCGGCAAGATATTCCTTTATTTCCTCAATGTCCCACACTCCGCTTCCCGATGCGGCGTCTCTCTCTTCAAACTCCTTGACCATGGCAAGCACATTCATAATAAATCCCGGAGAGCAAAATCCGCACTGTTCGGCTCCTTCCTCCGCAAGGAAACGCCCGAACTCCGCCGCTTCCTCCTCCACGCCTTCCAGCGTCGTCACTTCACGGCCTGCCACGCCGGCCGCAAGCACGGAACATGAAAGACGTGATTTCCCGTCGATCCAGACTGTGCACAGTCCGCAGTTTGTCGTCTCACAGCCGCACTTCACGCTTTTACATCCGAGATCTCTGAGCACATTCATCAGAACCGCGTCCGGAGCGGCGTCTACAGCAACCTGTTTCTGATTTAATATAAACCGAATCTCCATTTATTTGTCCTCCGTTAAAATCGATCTTATGGATCTGCGCAGCAGGACTTCCGCAAGGTGCTGCCTGTACTGCGCGCTGCCCCGCATATTTGTGCCGTAATCAAACTCACCGGCAATCTCTTTCGCATACGCAGCTATGGCTTCCTCTGATTCGTCCGGTCCGAGCTTCCATTTTCGTTCCGTCAGCGCCGCCTTCATCGGCCTTGCGCCGACAGTAAAATACCAGGACTCTTCTCCGTGCACAATTCCCGTAACAACCGCGCAGGCAATCACCGGAAAATCCGTCTTCGTCCTTCGCACGGATGAATACCGGAATTTTCTCTTTCCTTTGCGGATAATAATTGATACAAGAATATCCCGGTCCGGCTTGCGGTTTACAAATTCTGACAGCCTGATGATTCCGCCGTCATAAAGTTCCACAAATGTATCAAGCGCAAGAAATGCAGTCAGCACATCCGAGAAGCCGAATCTGCCGTAAATACTGCCTCCGACAGTTGCCTGATTCCGGAACTGCACTCCGACGATATGGCGTACCGCCTCTCTGATTCCGTCTCCGTATTCCTCCCTGAGCCTCTCACACTGCTCCAGCTGGCGGAGCGTACACATCGCCCCTATTTTAAATACCTTATCCGTCTCCTCTATCTGATCCAGTCCCAGACCGGACAGATCAATTACTGTCTTTACCTTCGCATTGCTCAGCCGCATCCACATCATTCCGCCCATTACGCGGCTGCTGCGCGCCTGATTCAACTCGTACGCCTCCTCCAGCGTCTTCGCCTTCACATAATTACTGATCGTCAGCACGACGGTTCTCCTTTCCCTGTACGGCGCCCGGATTATTTCCGGCGCTTAATTTAATCTGTTTCTGATTTCCATTGTAAAGCCGTACAGATAAAAGTGCAATTAGATTTTCTTTTATCGTCCGTTTCCGCCGTTAAATTTTACCGTCCGAATGAACAGGTTGACAGCATCCGGCGCCGATGGTATCATTTCTTTATATAGAAACGTGGATAGAGGTTGCATTTTTTATAAGTAAGATGAAGGATGTATCAGGTGCAGATGATTTCATCTGAAAGGAAAGGATGCCGAAAGGATAAGGTTCCTGAACCCTTGTTCTTGGGCATGGCGTGAAAAACGTCATGACTGTCATCGCAGGATGGAGAGCTATCTGAATATATACAGCTTTTCAGAGAGGTATATGAGAGACGGCGCATCTTGCCGTTTCTTTTACTGTTCACCCGGAGCAAAAGCGCTCAATATTCAAGGAGGAAAAAAGAATGGCAATTTTTAAAGGCGCAGGTGTCGCAATTGTTACACCTATGAAAGAAAATCTGGAAATCAACTATGACAAACTGGATGAAATGCTGGAAGAACAGATCGCGGAAGGCACCGACGCAATCATTATCTGCGGCACAACCGGTGAATCCGCCACCATGACAGAGGCGGAGCACAGCGAAGCGATCCGTTTCACTGTAGAACGTGTAAAGCACAGAATTCCGGTCATCGCCGGAACCGGATCCAACTGTACCGCAACAGCGGTTCAGCTGTCCGAGGAAGCCATGAAGGACGGAGCGGACGGACTGCTCCTTGTGACGCCGTATTACAATAAAGCTACTCAGAACGGACTCATAGCGCACTATACAAAAATCTGTACGGCGGCGCCGATTCCGGCAATTCTTTACAATGTGCCAAGCCGTACGGGATGCTCCATTCAGCCGAAAACTCTGGCTCACCTTGTAAAGAATGTAGACTCTATCAAAGGCGTGAAAGAGGCGTCCGGCAATATCGGAAACGTTGCGGAGATCATGCACCTGTGCGACGGAAACATCGATCTGTATTCCGGAAACGACGACCAGGTCGTACCCATTCTCTCCCTGGGAGGAATCGGCGTTATCTCTGTCCTCTCCAATGTAGCTCCGCAGTATGTTCACGATATGGTTATGAAATATCTGAACGGCGATGTCAAAGAAAGCGCGAAAATGCAGCTTGACGCAATCCCTCTGTGCAGCGCTCTTTTCTGCGAAGTAAATCCGATCCCGGTAAAGGCCGCCCTCAATATGATGGGTAAAAACACCGGCCCTCTCCGCGCTCCGCTGACAGAGATGGAAGACGCTCACAAAGAAGTCCTTCGCCAGGCGCTGAAAGATTTCGGGCTGCTGTAGGGATACCGATGATTTCTTTTGAAAACGACTATAATACAGGAGCGCACCCGCTGATTCTGAAAAGGCTTGCCGAAACAAATTTCGAGCCGCTTCCCGGATATGGCGCCGATCCTTACTGCGAAAGCGCGAGATCAAAAATCCGGAAAGCCTGCGGCCGCGAAAATGCGGAGATTGAATTTCTGACAGGCGGTACACAGACAAATTCCATTGTCATATCCGCCATGCTGAAAGATTACGAAGGGGTAATCGCCGCGAAAACCGGACATATAAGCACCCATGAAGCCGGCGCCATAGAATATACCGGCCACAAAATTCTGGAGATTGAGCAGAAAAACGGGAAAATCCTTCCCTCGGTTTTAAAGCAGTATTTAGAGGACTTTTACTCCGACGGCAACCACAGTCATATGGTTTATCCCGGCATGGTTTATATTTCACATCCCACGGAATACGGCACGCTTTATACAAAGCAGGAACTGACGGAAATCCATGAAATTGCGCAGAGGTACGGAATTCCTCTTTTTATAGACGGCGCCCGGCTGGGATACGGTCTCATGAGTCTCCGAAGCGACATGACACTGTCTGATATTGCAGGGCTTTGTGATGTTTTCTACATCGGCGGCACAAAAGTCGGCGCCCTGTGCGGCGAAGCGGTTGTCTTTTCCCCGGAGATGAAGCCAGCGCATTTTATGACCTCTGTCAAGAAAAGAGGAGCGCTTCTGGCCAAAGGCAGGCTGCTTGGAATTCAGTTCGATACGCTTTTTACAGACGGTCTGTACTTTAATATCAGCCGTCACGCCATCAATATGGCGGAACAATTAAAGGAAATATTCCACGAGGCCGGAATCCGGTTTTATCTGGAGTCTCCTACAAACCAGCAGTTTATTATCCTGGAAAACCAGAGAATGGAGACGCTGAAAAAATCCGTCGCATTCAGTTTCTGGGAAAAATATGACGAACACCATACAGTGGTCCGTTTCGCCACCAGCTGGTCAACCACAGAAGAAGATCTGCAAAGGCTGAAAGAGATCGTATCTGTTTATAAACAATGAATCGAGTAGGAGGGAGTGATTAGCTCCCGTCCTCTCACAGCACCGGACATACGGTTCACGTATCCGGCGCTTTCAATAGTTGACGTGCAGAGACTGATAGGCTACGGCTAAGTCATAAAAGCCCCA
>CALWKB010000104.1 GCA_944381125.1 uncultured Mediterraneibacter sp.
CTCAAGCTGTCCGTTCTCATCCACACCGTCAACAGACATTTCATTCGGCAGATTAAAATGATCCGCGAACATATAATGCCTGTCATGATTTCCGACCGCCGGAGCATATGCGATGGACGCCATCTCCTCGGGCGCGAAAAACGCCGCATACTCGCTGGATTTTCCCCAGCTCTGGTCTTCCACCTGGTCTCCTGCGGATACCACAAGACTGACGCCCTCTGCCGCAAGTTTTTCCATCATGGCAGCCCAGCCGGTCTGATTTGTGCCGTCCGAGGGATTCCATCCTCCGTTATTTGTCTCACCGCTTTCTTTGATCTGCGGGTCACTTGTAAATCCGAAGGAAAATTCATCTGCCTTTGCAGTCGTATAAGTATAAGCCTCTGACCATGTCCGGCCTCCGTCATAAGAAATCTGGTACGAATAAGATGTGTCCGGCGTCAGACCGCTCACCGTTGCCTTGCATACCATCTTGCCGGTATCTGTATACTTCCCGGTGTCGAGTTTGGTAGGCGCTGTCAGTTCGCTGACAACTGCCTCGGCAGTAATATCACCGAATTTCACCATTGCCTGCTCTGTGCCGTCCGGTGCATACCAGTTCAGATTGACAGATGCTGTCGTAGTACCCGGCTGAACTGTCAGGTACTCAACAGAAACATTCCCCGCATCCCGGGCATCAGGCTGTGCCGATACGTTCATTCCCTGTGTGCAGAGCATCGTTGCCGCCAGCGCGGCCGCCGCGGTTCTGTACCACAATTTTTTCATAAAATAACTCCTCCTGAATAACTATTGTTAATTATTACCGGGAGAAATTATAAAAAAGTATTGTTAAATCTATATATAAACCATGTAATAATTTATGTTAAAAAACGGCCTGAGATGAAGCTTTCTTCGCACAGTAAGTTTTCATCTCAGGCCTCTTGAATTTATTTTGCCGGATCCGTTTCTTCCTCCGGCAGTCTTCCATACAGACGTGTAACTCTTTTTATTTCTTTTGCCGTATTTTCGTTAAACTGTCCCTTTTTCAGTCTCCATACCCAGTTTCCTCCCAGAGTGGACGGCGTATTGATCCTTGCGCTGCTGTCCAGTCCCAGATAGTCCTGAAGAGGAATAACACACAGATCCGCCACACTGCTCATGGCCATTGCAATGAAGTCCGATGTAAGGGTATCTTCATCCAGCCTTGGTTTGCACATGTACTCTTTCGCAAAATCTCTTGCATCTTTTCCAACCGTATGGTACCAGCCTCTTGTTGTATCATTGTCGTGTGTTCCTGTATAAACCACGCAGTTTGTGGGATAGGTATGAGGCAGATAGTTGGAGGACTCGCGCGCGTCAAACGCAAACTGAAGCACCTTCATCCCCGGGAAGCCGCTGTCCTTAAGCAATTTCAACACGCCTGGCGTTAAAAAGCCCAGATCCTCGGCAATAATTTCCGGTCTGCCCAGTTTCTCCTCAATGGCACGGAACAGATCCATGCCCGGTCCCGGCATCCATTTTCCGTTTACCGCCGTATCCTCTCCGTAAGGAATCGAATAATACTCATCAAATCCACGGAAATGATCAATACGCACAACATCATACAGCTTCAGACAATAGGCAATTCTTCTGATCCACCACTCATATCCGGTCTTTTTGTGGTATTCCCAGTTATAGAGAGGATTGCCCCACAGCTGGCCCGTTGCCGAAAAGGCGTCCGGCGGACATCCGGCAACACCGATGGGATTGTTGTCTTCATCAAACTGGAACAGTTCCGGAGACGCCCACGTATCCGCGCTGTCAAACGCCACATATATCGGAATGTCTCCGATAATCTTAACGCCCTGTTTATTGGCGTATGCATGAAGTTTTTTCCACTGTCTGTCAAACTCATACTGCTGGAACTTATAAAAAGCAATCTCCTCTGCCAGCTCTTCTTTCGCTGCCGCCAGCGCAGCCTCATCTCTTGTTCTAAGAGGTGCCTCCCACTCTTTCCAGCTGACTCCGCCGTTTCTGTCCTTGATGGCCATATACAGACTGTAATCATCCAGCCAGTCCGCATTTTCCTTTACAAATGTCTTATAATCCTCATTTTCCCGGAACCGGTCAAACGCTTTTTTCAGCGCTTTAAAACGGGCTCTGTAGATTTTTTCATAATCTGTCCTGTCCTCCTGGTCTCCGAAATCATATGCTTTACACTCCTTTTTGGTAAGAAGCCCTTCTTTCACAAGAATTTTCAGGTCAATGTAATATGGGTTCCCCGCATACGTGGAGAAAGACTGATACGGGGAATCCCCGTATCCAGTCGGTCCAAGAGGCAGAATCTGCCAGTAACTCTGCCCTGCCTTTTTAAGCAGATCAATAAATTTGTAAGCATCTTTTGAAAAACAGCCGATTCCATATTTCGACGGCAGTGAAAATACAGGCAGTAAGATTCCGCTTGCTCTTTTCATATCTTCCTCCTTAGCTGCACATTTTATAAGTGCCAGATATCTCTGTTGTACTCTTCGATTGTCCTGTCAGATGAGAAGAAGCCTGCTTTCGCAATGTTTACAAGCGTCTTCTTCGCCCATTCTTTCCTGTCAGCATAGGCTTTCAGAGCTTTTTCCTTCGTTTCTTTATAGGAATCAAAATCAAGAAGCGTCATAAACCAGTCTTTATTAATCAGCTCTTTCTGCAGCCTCTCCAGATTTTCCTCACTGCCGACTTCCAGCATTTCATCACTCGTTATGAAGTCAACAGCAGCCTTAATCGCCGCATTCTCTTCATAATAATCTTTCGCCACATAGTCCGCCTTTGCGTAATGTTCAATAACCTCGTCGCTTGACGCGCCGAACACAAAAATGTTGTCATCTCCCACGCACTCGTGGATTTCAACATTGGCGCCGTCTTCTGTCCCCAGAGTTACCGCCCCGTTCAGCATGAACTTCATATTTCCGGTTCCGCTGGCCTCTTTGGAAGCGAGTGAAATCTGCTCGGAAATATCGCATGCCGGAATTAATTTTCCTGCTTTTGTAACATTATAGTTTTCCACCATAACAACTTTCAGATATGGGCTTACTTCAGGATCATTGTTAATGATTTCCTGCAGACAGAGAATCAGATGAATGATATCCTTCGCGATCACATAAGCCGGAGCCGCTTTCGCGCCGAAGATTACCGTGACCGGAGCCGCCGGAATCTTTCCGGCCTTGATCTCCAGATACTTGTCTATGATATAGAGCGCATTCAGCTGCTGCCGTTTGTATTCATGGAGTCGCTTTACCTGAATATCAAAAATCGTATCCGGGCTGATCTCAATATTCTGCGTCTCCTTCAGATATGCGCAAAGCGCTTCTTTGTTTTTGTGCTTGATCTCCAGAAGCCTTTCCAGTACCTTCTCGTCGTCTTTAAATTCAAGCAGTTTTTCCAGCTCGGAAGCATCCTTTTTATACCCTTCTCCGATCGTCTCGTCAAGGAATCCGGCCAGAAGCGGATTGCAGTGAAGAAGCCAGCGGCGGAATGTAATACCGTTTGTCTTATTATTAAATTTCTCCGGATATATTTTATAAAAATTATTCAGTTCTGAATTTTTCAGGATCTCTGTGTGCAGAGCGGCTACTCCGTTTACGCTGAAGCCGTAGTGAATATCAATGTGCGCCATATGAACCGTGTCGTTTCTGTCAATGATGGCAACACTCTCGTCCTCGAATTTTCTTCTTACTTTGTCATCCAGCACCTCGATAATCGGCACGAGCTGGGGGACAACTTTCTTCAGATAATATACCGGCCATTTTTCCAGCGCCTCCGCCAGAATCGTATGATTCGTATAAGCGCATGTTCTCGATACCACGTCAATAGCGTCGTCCATATCCATTCCACGCGCCGTAAGCAGACGGATCAGTTCCGGAATCACCATCGTAGGATGAGTGTCGTTAATCTGAATTACCGCGTAATCCGGCAGGTCATAAAGATTGCAGCCTTTGGCAGTACACTCGTCCAGAATCAGCTGGGCGCCGCTGCTTACCATAAAGTACTGCTGGTAAATGCGGAGCAGCCTGCCCTGTTCGTCGCTGTCATCCGGATAAAGGAACAAAGTCAGGTTCTTTTCAATATCTTCTTTATCAAAATCGATTCCATCTTCAACAATCGTATCATCTACCGAATCCAGATCAAACAGATGAAGTTTATTCGTCTTATTATTATAGCCTGTCACTTCAACGTCATACATTCTTGCATTCACTTTAAGCCCTTTAAATTCTACCGGATATGTGACGTCCGTTTTTTTCAGCCATGACGGATTTTCAATCCACGGATTCGGCGTCTCTTTCTGCAGATTATTCTCAAACACCTGTTTGAACAGCCCCAGATGATAATTCAGACCGATTCCGTCGCCGGCCAGTCCCAGCGTAGCAATAGAGTCAAGGAAACATGCCGCCAAACGTCCCAGCCCTCCGTTTCCGAGAGACGGCTCAGGTTCAGCCTCCTCAATCTCGCAGATATCTTTTCCGTTTTTTTCCAGGATGTCCTTTACCTCTCCGTAAATTCCAAGGTTAATCATATTGTTGGAAAGAAGTTTTCCAATAAGAAATTCAGCGGATATATAATAAACTTTTTTCTTACTTTCCGTACGTTCCTTTTCCGCTGCCATTTCCTGAACAATATTCAGAAGCGCATAATAAAGCTCCTGATTGTCCGCCTGTGCCACTGTCTTTCCAAGATACTTTTCCATTTTTTCCTGAATATTCATGGTATAGCTCCTTTCAATAACCTACGGCATGCAAACCGTGCTCCGCGAATTATACTTCTGCGCCTGTCTGCGCGGCGCATTCCGGCCGGTTTTTGTGCCGATACTGTATCTTATCTCCACACTCCGCATTCTAATACTCTTTCCACGTAATTTCTTGCAAAATACTTTCATTTTATTGTACAATACTATCATTAATCAGCAATTCCCGGAGGATATATCCATGAATCTGAACGAATACCAGAATTACCATGAAACCAAGGCGCATACTCCCGCCGAATTTCCGTACAATACTTATCTATGCTCAATTCCCCTGGATTTTCAGATTGTTCCGCTCCACTGGCACTCGGAAATTGAAATTGTAGTTATCAAAAAAGGCCATGGACTTATTTCTGTTGATTTTGACAAAAGACCGGTTGCAGCCGGCGATATTGTTCTGATCCGTCCCGGACAGCTCCACTCCATTGAGCAGGACGGTACAAAAGAAATGGAGTATGAAAATATCATTTTAAAACCGGAGCTTCTGATTTCAGGGGATAACGATCTGTGCGCGGAAAAGTTCATCCTGCCTCTGTTAAAAGGAGACATCAGCTGCGCGTCCTTTCTCACTCCGGCTTTTCCATTCTACCCGGAAGCGATGGAATGCATCAGTCGCATCGACAGATTTTGCGAAAAGCGCCCCGAAGGATATCAGCTTGCGGTAAAAGGCCTCCTTTTCCAGTTCGTTTTTCTCCTCGTCTCCTGCAGGCAGAAAAAAAGCGCCGGGCCGGCGCTTCACGCGAAATCACTTGAAAAAATCAAAATTGTCCTGAAGTATGTCGAGGAAAATTACGCCGGACACATCACCATCGACGACATGGCCGCTCTGACATTTTACAGTAAATCTCACTTTATGAAATTTTTTAAAGCATATATGGGGACAGGATTTATCGAGTATCTCAATGACTACCGCCTTACGATCGCTGAGCGCCTGCTCCGCACATCCGGTTCTTCTGTTCTTGACATCGCCGAAAAAAGCGGCTTTGACAACCTTTCGTACTTCAACCGCATTTTTAAGCGAAAATACGGGCAGACGCCGGGACAGCGGCGTAAATGCCACAGCGCCCCGGAATAACCGGAGCGCTGTGCGCTGCGTAAATTAAATTCCCGCTGTTTTATGAATGATAATAGAGTTCAATCGGATCAATCGGATCAAACGGATGCTCTACTTCCATTTTTTTATTTCTGCCCCTGCGCTTCAGAAGTTCGCCGCTCTTATTATACACCCAGAACGAATACACAAGAAGCTTATTTACCTTTCCTATCTTCTCTTTTGTCGTTTTATCGTACAGGACGCCCCCTGCTTTCAGCGGTGTCTTTTTGTGGATCATGGAGATCAGCTCTGTTTCGCAGGTCACCGGCTCCGGCAGGATCGTGTATCCCCTTCCGACACAGTCAGGTTTATGTGAATCACTTCCTCCCGTCGTAAGCTTGCCGTATTTTTTCGCCAGTTTCATGGCGCCTTCATTTGATTCCGCGGACTCGCAGCTGTTAAAACCTTCCACAAAATCAAAACGTTTTACAATCTCCGGAGACAGATAATACCTCCTCGCATTCGTAAAACTCATATACTTTTCTCCACACGGATGAGCCGGTCCAAGTACGCCTCCGTTTCTGTGGACAAGATCAATCAGAAGAGCCAGCGGCATTCCCCGCATTTCCAGCAGACGCATCTTTACGCCTTCCGGCATGATCACAATAATATGCCCCGCGTCTCTGGTATCATATTCTATTCCTTTAAGGACTACAAAATCCGTATGCTTTTTCCCTTTGATATTGTCCTTCCAATAACGGTATCCGTTATACGTATCATGGTCTGTAATAACCATCCCCTGAAAACCGTGCCGCTTCAGAATCGTTATATATTCTTCCAGGCCCACTTTACTGTCAATAGAACCTTCTTTAACATGGCAGTGCATATCAATCTTCATGAACACGCCTCCTTTGTCATCCGAACACGGAATCTGTTTCTGTTCCCTTTTATTATACCTCTTTGTCAGGGAACTGACAACCAAGGACATCCTTTTTTCAGAATCAGACGGTTCGCGGGCCGTTCATTCTCATCTTATAATCTGTTTCTGCGCAAAGCAAGAAAAAGAAGGCAGAAAGTCCAGATAAAACAACACGCCGCCGGAGAAAAACTTATATCCGCAAAACAGAAAAGAAGAGCCAGTGCGGCAAGGGCACACAAGAGCGCCCCGTCAATAATTCCTTTTAATATTATTTTCCCGATATACATAAAAAACACACCTTTCTCTGATAAGATTTTTTCTTTTTGCATCTTATCAGAGCAGGTGTGTCATAAAACGGACTCGAAAAGCACTTCCCCAGGCTCTGCGCCCTTATTCGTCCTCGTCTTTCTCCTCATCCCCGTCAAGTTCAACAACTTCCATTGTATAGTCATTTCCCTCCGAGGCTTCCCCTGTTTCTTTGTCCAGATTGTCAATAAATGATCTTGCCTTCTCAATCTCGTTTTCCGCGGAATGAGCATCCCGGATTTCAGCTGCTTTCTCCAGGCTTTTCCGCTTTCTTTTTCTGGATTCCAGCAGAAGCTGTATTATAATTCCAAATACCGCAAATACGATACAGAACAGAATGCTGAACAGCATTCCTTCCAGCGGCGTCAGCTGATAAACCGCTGTCCCGGCGAGCAGCGCCCCCCACAAAGATGTGGCGAGAATGGTAAGCACCACGACAAATTTCACAGCAAGCACGGCAAAAAGCAGCGCCACCGCCAGACCGATGCACAGCGAAATATAATCCGCCGGCTGAACAATCTGTATGTAAATCCCGCACACTGAGAGGAACACTGTGATAAACACTCCGACCCGGTAAAAGAAAGCGCTCAGAAACGCGAAAATCAGTCCGACTATTCCACCCACGATCAAAATCGCCGTTCCCCCGACATGCAGATAGAATGCCGCCGCAGCGCCGAACACAAATCCGATAAGAAATCCCGCCGCCGCAGCCCAGGCTCTGATAATTTTCAGGCCCAGTATGCAAAACAGAAATCCCACTGCCGCGAGAACCGCCAGACTGATAATTTCTTCTCTCGACAAGGTTCCCGTCTTTACTTCCCAGGAAATCAGAATATCATTCACATCCAGACTCTGCATTTTGTTAATCACATTATTCATATACTCCACCTCAATAATTATAAATTCCCTTTATTCATTTTATCAATTTTTTTTCCATAATACAACAATAATCTTCTTCCCCGCCTGAAATGAAATCAAAAACGAAAGTGGATGCTAATCGTTTTTACAATTAACATCCACTTTCATTTTGATATTTCTATCATTCTTTTTACCTCTTTCTATCTTTTTTCTGATAGATTAACTTATGTTCCCGGCGGTCTGTACCTCCTTTTCATAAATTCCTGCCGGACTTTGGAACTTTCAGCTGTCATTTCTTCTGATATAGATTTTACTTCTTTCATAACTTTCTCGTCATTATGATATTTCTCTATACCTGACTGCTGTTTTTCCAATTACGATATCCCGCAGGTTTTATAAAACCTCCTGCAGCAATCATTCAATTGATAATAACTTTGTTATTTTCTTTTGTCAGATTGTTCATTCAGTTTTATTTGTTGAGTTTATGATAACTCTTTATTTCTCTTTTGTCAACCTATTTTTTAGATTTTTATTATTTTTTCCTGTTATTTTCTGTTAATTTATTTCAGTTTTTTATGCCGGTTTTAACCGGTATTGTATGTATGGCAGGGCTGCTATTGACTTCTGCATATTACACCAGTAAAATAAAATAGATATGTCTAAATATTGCAAAAGGAGTCTTAAAATGGAACAGCTGAAGATACCTGAGGGCTACTCTTCTCCGCTTACAATCAGAGAAACTGAAGTAGCCATAAAAGAAGTAAAAGATCATTTTGAACGCGCTCTTGCCAAATCACTGCACCTGACGCGTGTATCCGCACCCCTTTTCGTCCGCCCGGAATCAGGCATGAACGACAATCTAAACGGTGTGGAACGGCCGGTTGCTTTTGGAATTAAAGAACAGGACGACGCTCCGGCGGAAATCGTACATTCTCTTGCGAAGTGGAAACGTTACGCGCTGAAAAAGTATGGTTTTCATTCGGGAGAAGGACTTTACACGGACATGAGCGCTATCCGCAGAGACGAAGCAACGGATAATGTCCACTCTCTTTATGTGGATCAGTGGGACTGGGAAAAAATTATTTCCAGAGAGGAACGTAATATGGAAACGCTTCAGTATACCGTACGAAAGGTATACAGCGCGCTCCGCGATACCGAAGATTTTATTTCCCGCAGATATAATTATATCGAGCCTCTTCTTCCTGACGATATTTTCTTTATATCCTCACAGGAACTGGAAGATATGTTCCCCGACTGCTCCCCGAAAGAGCGTGAAAACCGGATCGCCCGGGCCAAAGGCGCCGTATTTATTTCTCAGATCGGAAAAACTCTCGCGTCCGGCCAGCGTCATGACGGACGCGCCCCGGATTACGACGACTGGGAGCTGAATGGTGATATTATCGTTTATTATCCGGTACTGGATATGGCGCTCGAACTCTCTTCCATGGGAATCCGTGTTGACGAGGATTCTCTCAGAAGCCAGTTAAAAGAAGCCGGATGTGAAGAACGCTCCGGACTTCCTTTCCAGAAATCTCTGCTCGACGGAGAACTTCCCTATACAGTAGGCGGCGGCATCGGCCAGTCCCGTATCTGCATGTATTATCTCCGGAAAGCACATATCGGCGAGGTTCAGTCCTCACTCTGGCCGGAAGAGATCGTGGAAAAAGCGCTTGCCGGCGGCATTCATCTTCTTTAATCCACTGTTTTGCGGGTGAAGCTCCCGATACGGAACTTCACCCGTTTTCTTCTCTGTCAGCACGATAATTCCAGCCCGGTTCTGTTTTTCACATTTGAAAAGAGAACCGCCCCGGCAATCGGCGGGCTATGCCCGCAGTCATCACGAAAAGGAGACTGTAATGACCTATCATCCCACCCTCTCCCCCGAGCAGAAAGAGCAGGCGCGGCACGGAGAGCATATGTTTCCCCTGCAGAAATACATAACGACTTTATCAGAGCTTTACCCTTCCGTCTCTCCGCACTGGCATGATGAAGCGGAGCTTACTCTTGTTACTTCCGGCGCGTGCACGTATCAGATCCACCTGGACACCTATGAAGTTGAGACCGGAGACATACTTTTTGTTCCGCCGGCCGTGCTTCACTCTATCACCGCTTCTCCCAGCCACGGCATGTGCTCGGAGACATACGTTTTTCATATGAATTTTCTCGGCGCGAATACTGCCGACATCTGCGCGGTAAAATACCTGACTCCGCTGACGAATCAGACGCTGGCGCTTCCGCGCCTGATCGGGAAAAATCATCCGGCATACAATACTCTTCTTGATATTTTCCGCCGGATCAGCCGGGCGTACGCGGATATGCCGCCGGGATACGAACTTCTCCTCCGCTCTTTCCTGCTTCAGGCAATCGTGGCGCTTCTGCCCTACAGTAGCGAAACCGAAGCACATTCCTCCCTCGAATCAGAACATACTTTTAAACTTAAACTTGTCTTGGAATATATAGGAGAACACTATGCGGAAGAGCTCACCATCTCTGAGTTGTCCCGGATCTGCTATTTCAGCGAATATCACTTCATGCGTTTCATTAAAAAATACGTGGGCTCCTCCTGTCTGGAATATATAAAAAATCTGCGGCTGGAAAAAGCCGCAGAACAATTCGCGCAGGGCGAGCGTTCGGTCCTGGATACCGCGCTGGCCTGCGGATTCGGAAATCTCTCTTATTTTTACAGAGAGTTTAAAAAGAAATACGGCATGACGCCGAAAAAATTTATTGAAAGCATACCTTCCGGAGAGGTCCATACACCCTATCATTATCAGTAAAGGGAAGCGCCCTCATTTGTTTCCGTATAAAATTTCCCGCTCAGATCAAAACCGTGATCCATGGGGCCGCTTCCTTTTCCCAGGTCAAGCATTGCCGCCAGAGCTCCGGAGATATACTCTTTTGCTCTTTCAACAGAAGTGTCCAGATCGAACCCTTTTGCAAGATTCGATGCAATGGCGCTCGAAAGGGTACAGCCCGTGCCATGGGTGTTCGGATTCATTATACGGCGTCCGCCAAACCAGCGCCCCGCATTTTTCCGATACAGATAATCATTGGCGTCATTCAGGGAATGTCCTCCCTTCATAAGAACCGCGCAGCCATACATTTCACCGATCCGCTCCGCGGCTTTTTCCATATCCTCCGCTGAAGAAATGTGCATTCCGGAAAGTACTTCTGCCTCCGGAATATTCGGTGTAAGAATATCTGCGAGAGGAATCAGTTTTTTCTTCAGTCCGTTTACGGCGTCTGAACTGATCAGGCTTGCTCCGCTTGTGGCTACCATAACAGGATCAAGTACAATATTTTCAGCCTTATACTGTATTAATTTATCAGCAATCACCGCAATCAGCCCCGGAGATGAAACCATACCGATTTTCACTGCGTCAGGACGGATATCCGTAAACACACAATCCAGCTGCTGCCCCAGGAATTCCGGCTCCGCCTCCATAATCCCGGCCACTCCTGCAGTATTCTGCGCGGTGAGCGCTGTAACCGCGCTCATGGCATATACGCCGTTCGCCATCATTGTCTTTATATCGGCCTGAATCCCGGCGCCTCCGCTCGAATCACTTCCGGCAATAGTTAAAGCTGTTTTCATAGTTCCTTTTTCCTTTCTTATTTGCTTTATGCGTTTCTTTTTTGTATCTTTTCAAGCTGTCCCCAGAACATATCAAAATCTTCATAATTTGTCAGGAAGATATCAGATATTTCCATGATTTCGTCCATCTGCCGCTCATTTGCGCAATCATATACTCCCGCCGTCAGAAATCCGGCCTTTTTCGCCGTATCGAGCGCATGATATGCATCTTCGAATACTATTGTATTTTCCGCGTCTGTATTCATATGACGCGCTGCGGCCATGTATATATCAGGCCGGCTTTTCCCGCTGCCGATCTCCGAACAGGTAAAAATCCCGCAGAAATAATCCAGAACCCGCAGACGCTTCAAAGCCGCCGCCGCGTTTTCCCGGTCTCCGGAAGTGGCGACGGTCAGAGGGATATTCTTCTTTCTGAACCCTTCCAGAAACCGAATCACACCGGCTTTTAACGGCGCGTCGCAGGCATAGAACTCTCTAATCTGCTCTGTCAGTTCTTTTACGATCTGTCCGCACGGCATATCCAGCCTGTAACGGGCGTTCAGATACGCGGCGGCTTCTTCCATACTCATCGGAAAAAGAATACCTCCAAGTTCTTTTTCCGCCGCAATACCTTTGCATTTCAGATACTGCGCGCCAAGATTTTCCCAGACGTCCATGGAATCCAGCAATACTCCGTCCACATCAAATATTACACCGCGAACCATATTATCCGTTCACCGCTTCTTCCGCAAGGGCTCTGAGCTCCCTGGCTGCCGCTTCTGTATCTTTCTGTGCGAATATTGCGCTTATTACCGCCACTCCGCTGATTCCCGTTCCTTTAAGCTGTAAAATGTTCTCTCGTGTGACTCCCCCTATGGCAACCACGGGGATCTGCACCGCGCCGCAGATCTCTCTGAGAACCCGGTGATCCATCCCGACCGCGTCTTTCTTGGTTCCCGTGTGGAACACCGCCCCTGCACCAAGATAATCCGCTCCCTGGCGCTGGGCTTCCAGCGCTTCTTCCACGGTTCGCGCAGATACGCCGATAATCCGGTCCGGCCCCAGTTTTTCTCTGGCGGCTCTGGCCGCCATATCATTCTGTCCCACATGCACGCCGTCAGCCCCTATTTTCACCGCCAGCTCAACATCATCGTTAATAATAAAAGGCACATGATATTTTCTGCACAGCGCCTGAATCACTTTGGCCTCCTCGTAAAACTCTTCCCGATTCAGCTCTTTCTCCCTGAGCTGAAGAAAACTTACGCCGCCCTGAAGTGCGCGCTCCACCTGCCGGCTGAGCGGCTGTCCGTCCAGCCAGCTTCTGTCCGTCACTGCATAAAGAAGAAGATTTTTTTTATCGCAGTTCATACTTTGCTCCTTTCTCCAGTTCTTCGCCGGTCATATTGTATACGGCGTCTATTATCCGGTTTCTGTATGCGGCGTTGCCGTCTCCATCCTGCATACGGTCCCATGCAATCTCTCCCGCCAGACCCATAACACACGCCGCGGCTGCCGCCGCCTCCAGCGGATGGTCCGGATTCGCGGTCAGATACGCCGTCATTATACCGGACAGCTGGCATCCGGTTCCGGTCACTTTCCTCATCTCCGGACGTCCGTTCCTGATTACATAACAGCGCGCCCCGTCGGATATGAGATCAATCGAACCCGTCACCGCAATGATGCATCCTGCCTGGCGCGAAAATCTTCTGACGAATTCTACCGCTTTGTCCAGAGAATCTTCTGTCACCGCGTCTGCAGCGTCAGCGTCAACTCCCCTTGTTGTCCCGCTGCCCTTTGCAAGGGTTCTGATCTCTGAAATATTTCCTCTTACGGCGCAAAGCCGCAGTTCATTCATAAGCGAAAGCGCCGTATCCGTGCGCAGCGCGCTTGCTCCGGCGCCGACCGGATCCAGGAGAACAGGATGTCCAAGTGCATTTGCCCGGCGTCCTGCGCGAAACATTCCTTCGATACCTGTTTTATGCAGAGTTCCTATATTAATATGCAGTCCTCCGCAGACAGATGTAATGTCTTCTATATCTTCGGCTTCGTCCGACATAATCGGGCTGCCGCCGCACGCAAGAATTACATTGGCCACATCATTTACCGTAACATAGTTTGTTATATTATGTATTACAGGCTCTGTATTCCTCACATTTTCAAGACATTTGGCAAACATTTTTATTTCTTATGCTCCTTTTTTCATTTCACTGGAATATTCTCTGGATTCTGATCCCAGATTTCCCAGATAGACATCAAATATTTTCATTTTTTTCATAGCAGTTACAAGTATGACTGCTATGACTGTTCCGCCGAAGCTTGAAACAAAAAACGGAAAAACGAATCCGTACACCGCGCTTTCACTTCCCATGAGAAGCACGGCCACCGGATAGCTCAGAAGTCCTCCGATCACAGATGTGCCGAACAGTTCCCCCGCATATGCAAGAGGAAGCCGCCTGCCGTATTTATACAAAATACCGCACAGAAGCGCGCCGCACATAGAACCCGGGAAAGCCAGCAGTGTACCGGTTCCCATCAGATTTCTTAGAAGACTTGTAACAAACGCCATACCGACCGCATAACCCGGTCCGAGGAACACACCGCCGAGTATATTGATAAAATGCTGTACCGGCGCACATTTTGACGCCCCCACCGGAACAGACAGAGGGGAACATACAATTCCCACCGCTACGAGAATCCCGGCAAGAGCAAGTTTTCTTACATTTATTGTTTTCATAAGCTACCTCCTGTACATCGGAAACAATGTTACCACGTCCGGAGAAGAATTGCAATAAACTTCATTCCCGCCCGATAAATCAGTTTCACAGAACGGAAAATTCCTGTTATAATCTATTCAGTTAATAATAAGTAAAGGAAGAAAAAAAGATGTCAGTAGAAACCGTAAGAAATTATTTCAACACAAACAAAATTAACAAAGAAATTCTTGAGTTTCCCGTCTCAAGCGCCACTGTTGAACTGGCCGCGCAGGCGATCGGGACAGAACCGGCGCGCATCGCAAAGACTCTCTCCTTTTACAGCAGAGAAAAAGACGCGGCCGTTCTTGTCGTCACTGCCGGAGATATGAAAATCGACAACGGAAAATTCAAACAGTTCTTTGGCATGAAGGCGAAAATGCTTGCGCCGGAAGACGTCGAGCCGCTGACCGGACACGCCATCGGCGGCGTGTGTCCTTTCGGAAATCCGGACACGGCAAAAGTATATCTTGATCTCTCTCTTCAGAGATTCCAGACTGTTTTTCCCGCGGCCGGGAGCGGAAATTCCGCTGTGGAAATGACATGTGAGGAACTGTATCAGTACTCTCTGGCTCTGGAATGGATTGACGTATGCAAATAAACAGCGTCCCGGACGGCGGCCGATACACATATCAGCCGCCGGAAACCGGGGCGCATTTATTTCAGGAAGCTTTCTATAATAACAGATTCCGCCTCCTGCTCCGTCATTCCAAATGTTCTCAGCTTTACAAGCTGCTCGTCATTTATCCTTCCTATCGCCGCCTCATGAACGATCTGAGCGTCCACATGCTTCGCGTCGATTTCAGGTATGGAGCTGATCTCCGCCTGATCCATTATAATGGAATCGCACTGGATATGAGCGTGGCAGAGATTGTTTCCTACAGCTTTCGGATGAAAAACCTGTCTGGATGTTCCTTTTCCGACTGTTCTTGATATAATCTGCGCTGAACTGTTTTCTCCGTTAAGCTCCACATCCATATTGGATACCGCCGTCTGATTCCCGTCAGTCATCAGCTTTTCCGTAACAAACAGTTTCGCGTTTTCCGCAAGTTCAATATAATTTTCTCTCTCTGTAGAATCAACGCCCCTGATCTGAGTTGTTTCCAGCGTAAATACGGAATCTTCTCCGACAAAAATCTTGGTCACAGGGTTCAGCACTTTGCTTCCGGTTCCGTCCCCTTCCGCGTAATGATTCTCGATATATTTGACATTTGCATTCTTCCCGACATGAAAGCTGTGAATCCCGTCGTGCCTTGTCTCGCTGCATCCCTCTCCGTGAATGCCGCATCCCGCTATGATCGTCACATCCGCGCCGTCTTCGATATAAAAATCATTATATACGATGTCCACGCCTTCCTGAGACATAATAACCGGAATATGCACCTGTTCCCCCTTTGTCTCGCCGCTTATGTGAATATCAATGCCCGGCTTATCTTCTTTCTGTACAATCCTGATATGACGGCTGTCGCCATGGCAGACAGCCATTCCGTTGAGTCTCAGGCTATACGCGCCTTCCTGGCGGAATCCATAGGAATCGATTACTTTAAGCACGTCTTCTGTCACTTTATTAAGTTCCATAGAGTTCACCTCCCTTTTGCCTTCTGCATTCACAAGAATCCATCTCCTGTCCGAACAGTTTCGGCATCACCTCTTCCGCGCTGCCGATAGAATCAACCTTTCCGTCGGAAATCACCATAATGCGGTCGGCCATACGGATAATTCTCTCCTGATGGGATATCAGAATCATACTTTCTTTCTTTTCTTTATGAATCTGCTCAAACCGCTTGATCAGCATGGAAAAACTCCAGAGATCAATTCCCGCTTCCGGCTCGTCAAACACGCAGAGTTTGTGCTGTTTCGCGAGGACAGTAGCAATCTCAATACGTTTGATCTCTCCACCTGAAAGCGTCGAATCGACTTCTCTGTCAATATATTCCATTGCGCACAGCCCCACGCTGCTCAACAGGCCGCAGCACGTCTTCTCATCCAGAGCGCGTCCGGCCGCGAGAGACAGCAGCCTGCGCACTGTCATGCCCTTAAACCTGGGCGGCTGCTGAAACGCGAATCCGATGCCGGCTTTGGCGCGTTCATCTATAGAATAGTCCGTGATGTCTTCCCCATTCAGCAGAATCCTGCCCGACGAAGCCTTGTTAATACCCATCAGAAGTTTGGCAAGCGTGGATTTGCCTCCGCCGTTAGGTCCTGTAATGACAAGCATCTCACCGTCTTCAACATTAAAGCTGACGTCTGACAGAATCTCCGACTGCTTTCCTTCTTCCAATACATCATATGATAAATGTTCCACCTGCAACATAATAATCTGTCACTTCCTTTTCCTTTGATCTCTGCCGCTCTTCTCAATATTTCCGGAACAATACGGAAATTTACACCGAGAATCTCCGGAACAGCTCTCTGTACCAGTCTGCGTAAATGCTTCCTTTTCTCCAGATAAATGTAAATTCATGAGTCAGCGGAAAGCCCCGCAGCAAAATTTTCCGAAGCGACCCTTCTTCCAGTTCTCTGCGGACTGCAGCTTCATATAAAAATGTAATACCACATCCTGCTTTTGTCAACTCTTTCATCGTCTGCATACTGCCCACTTCCAGCCGGCTGTCAAAATCTTCGATGTTATGGTTTTCAGCCTCCAGACACCGTTCAAACACTTCCCTGACGCCGGATCCCTCTTCTCCGGACAGTAGCCGTTCTCCAAAAAGGTCTTCTATACTGTCCGGTTCTTTTTGGAATACATATTCCCGTCCGCACACCGCAATATATTGTTCCCTCGAATAAACCTGAGAATCATACCCGCTTTTCTTAAAAAACCCTTCTGTCAGGGCAAAATCAATCATCCCTTCATCCAGCCGCGCAAGAAGATCACGGGTATTTTCAACTTCCATATGTATTTTCGCCCGGGGATATTTTAACAGATACTTTTCGAGCACCTGTCCCATTACTGCGTCGCCGATTGTGCGCGTCACGCCGAAGCGGATCTCCACCTCCTGTTCCGCTCCGCGCATCTCATTCTGCATCGACTGTTCATCACGCATCATTGTAAGCGATGCGCTGCGCAGAATTTCACCAGCCCCGGTCAGTCTGAGCTTTTTGCCCTCATAGCGGAAAAGTTTCGTATTATAATGCTTTTCCAGAAACCGGATGTGCTGAGAAACCGCGGGCTGCGTTATATTCAGTTTTTCTGACGCACGGGTAAAATTCATATATCTGCATACTGTAAGAAATGTCTCCATTCTGAAATCAAGCATAACAAATCCCCTTATCAAAAAAGCATGAGGAGCGGAGCCTTCTTTGCAGAATCTCCGCCCCTCTATATACTGAATTACTCCCTGCTCTTACTATAATATATTTTTATGATAATGTAAAGATATATAATAAATATTTATTGTATTTTTTCTGATTTTCACTAAACCAAATTGCAGATCAGATCATAAGCAAAAAAAATTCAGGCAGAAATGTTTTCTGCCTGAAAAAATCTTTTCCCTGTTTTATATCAGTTAAAGCCGTTCGCAATTCCGCGGCACGAGCCGCGGACGGGTTTTAATCTATTTACGTTTGTCTCTGCGGTATATCAAAATTACATATTTTCCAGCAGCTTGTCAATGCTGACAAGTTTCACGCTGAGCACGAAAATCTCTGTCGCCACCGCCAGCTCTTCCGGCGTCGGATAAGACGGTGCGATACGGATATTGCTGTCATGAGGATCCTTTCCATACGGATAAGTAGCTCCCGCTCCTGTCATTACAAGGCCAGCCTCTTTTGCTTTCGCAACGATTGCTTTCGCACATCCTTCCATGGAGTCAAAAGAAATAAAGTATCCGCCCAGAGGTTTGATCCAGGAACCGATGCCGAGACCGCCCAGTTCTCTCTCCAGTCCGTCGATTACAGCTTCAAATTTGGGGCGGAGAATATCCGCGTGCTTCTTCATATGTTCTACGATGCCATGCACATCTTTAAAGAAACGTACGTGACGGAGCTGATTCACCTTATCATGTCCGATTGTCTGCATCTGCATCATACTTCTGATTTCTTTCAGGTTTGCGTCAGA
This sequence comes from uncultured Mediterraneibacter sp., assembly GCA_944381125.1. Classification (GTDB taxonomy): domain Bacteria; phylum Bacillota; class Clostridia; order Lachnospirales; family Lachnospiraceae; genus Mediterraneibacter. The sequence goes on from CALWKB010000104.1 coordinate 18,242, forward strand.
CGCCGCAAGCGCCGCAATACCTGAACCCGGGAAGCTAATCTTGGATGTAGATGAGAATTTATAAACCATATCCGGATTGCCTGCTTTCTTGCACTCTGACAGAATCTCAATCAGGTAATCCTGTTTATCCTCATACAGATGATGTACGCAGTACGCGTTGTCCCAGTAGATACGGAAATCTTCCGCTGCAGGCTTCAGATTCGCGAAACGGAATACCGTTTCATCTGAATATGTGATTCCCTGCGGATTGGAATATTTCGGAACGCACCAGATTCCCTTAACCGCCGGGTCTTCATTTACATACTTTTCAACAAGGTCCATATCCGGTCCGGTCGGCGTCATCGGAATATTAATCATCTCAATGCCGAAATGCTCTGTAATGCCAAAATGTCTGTCATATCCGGGAACCGGGCAAAGGAATTTCACCTTATCAAGCCTGCACCACGGCGTGCTCCCCAGTATACCGTGAGTCATAGCGCGGGCAACTGTATCATACATCACGTTCAGACTGGAATTTCCGAAGATGATTACGTTATCCTTCGGCACTTCCATCATATCGGCCAGAAGCTGTTTTGCCTCTCCGATACCGTCCAGTCCACCGTAATTCCGGCAGTCCACACCGTCCGCACATGTAAGATCCACGCTGCTGTTAAGTACATCCATCATCCCCATTGACAGATTCAGCTGCTCTGTTGACGGCTTTCCTCTGGACATGTCCAGCTTCAGGCCCTTTGCTTTGACCTCGTTATACTGTGCCTCAAGTCCGCTCTTCAGTTCCAGTAATTCTTCTTTCGATAAATCTTTGTACGCAGTCATTCCAGAAATCCTCCACTCTTTTTATAATCATTAATGCATGCTTTTTTCCACCGTTTGATATTGTATATAATTTTTGATGGTTCGTCAATGGTTTCCTGCATTTTTTTGCCTTATTTTTCTTGTTTTTCATTTAATGTATATGTTTTATGAAATTTCGGATTGCGTTTCATTCATTTTCTGCTCTGTATCTTCCTGTTTACTCCTCCGGAAGGACTCTGCCGATCCGGAAGCCAGATGCCATCCGGCGCGCGGTCTGAACCGCGTTTTTATTCATAAAAAAGCTCCGCACAGCATATACTGTACGGAGCTTTTTTCAGATATGTAATTCTGATCTGATTAATCTTTCTTACGTGATGTAACAACACTCTGGATGATAAGGAAGAGACACAGCATAGCTGCTACTGTGATTCCTGTCCACCATGCGTCGTCCAGACCGATTGAAGATACAATGTTCTGGATTGTGCTAAGTGAAAGTACACCAACGAATGTTCCGATAATGTTACCAACACCACCCGTCAGCAGCGTACCGCCGATGATGGAAGATGCGATCGCATCCATTTCCATACCGCTTGCATGTGACGGAGAACCGGAACCTACATACAGGAAGAACGCGTATCCTGCTACACCTGCCAGAAGGCTGCACATAAGGTGAGCGATAAATTTCGTTCTCTTAACATTGATACCAAGCATCAACGCGCTCTGGCTGTTTCCGCCTACCGCGTAGAACGCACGTCCGAGTTTTGTCCAGCGAAGCATTACGAACAGCAGTATTACTACAAGCAGGGCAATGATTACGCCGATATTGATATATGCGTCAACATAGTTGCCAAGACGGTTTGTATTTCCCATACCGGGAACGATAATACGTGTGTTCTTAAGTGCCGCAAACGCCTCATTCTCAACATTGAACGGCTGTGAATGAACGATTGTCGTCATACCTCTTGCAAAGAACATACCTGCCAGAGATATGATGAAAGGCTGGATTTCAAGATATGCTACGAGGAATCCCTGAACAACGCCGTATGCGAGTCCGATTCCAAGAGCTACCAGGATTGAAAGCGGAACGTTTCCGCCCATGTAATCCAGACATACTGCACAGCTCATGCAGACAAGAGCAACCACACCGCCGACGGAGATATCGATTCCACCGGTAATCATTACAAGGCTCATGCCGCACGCTGTAATAATCAGAGCAGACTGCTGCATCAGAATGTTAAATAAGTTCTGTGCGTTTCTGAATCCGCCGCCAAGGAAAATAATGGCGCCGAGATACATAACAAGGAAAATAACAATTGTTATGACCAACAGAAGATTCTGATCTGAAAGGGATACTTTTTTCTTCGTCTGCTTTGCAGCTGCAGCTGTTTTACTAGATGTTGCCATATCAGCCGACCTCCTTTGCAGTGTTCTTCTTTGAGCTCAGCTTCTTGCCAAGAGCGCCAAGACGAGCTTTAACAACCGGCGCACTCAGTACAACGAGCACGATTACGACAACCGCCTTGTAAGCCGGAAGGGCTTCTGAAGGCACATTGTATTTGTAAAGTGTTGTTGTAAGGAACTGAATTGTATACGCACCCATGATAGATCCGGCCATATTGAATTTACCACCGGCAAGTGAGTTTCCGCCAAGCGCTACGGCAAGGATGGCGTCCATCTCAATGTCCTTTGCAACTACAGAGTAGTTAATTGTAGAAATACGGCTTACTTTGATTAATCCTACTACTGCAACGCAGAGTCCGAGAATAACAAAAGTAAGGATCTTGATCAGCTTCGGATTCAGACCGTTCAGTCTTGCCGAATTCTCGTTAATACCTACTGACTGTACATAAAGTCCCAGAGTTGTGAACTTCAGTACAAGAGCGATAATTGCAACACAGATTACCGCGATGAAGAACGGTGTCGGAATCGGGATGCCCGGAATCGTTCCACCGAAATATCCGAAGGAAGGCTCGCTTACGATCGGAAGACGGTTCTGGTTGATCCATGCAGCGATATTACGTCCTGCTGTGTAAAGAATCAGAGTTGCAACCATCGGCTGAATTCTGAAGAATGCTACCAGAGCGCCGTTGAACGCGCCGAACAGCATAGCAACAACACATGCAAGAAGGAATGCTACGATAACCGGAGCCTGAAGAGATTCCGGCTGTGTCTCTGTACCGCAGAGAACACGAAGGATAACACTACCGGCGATAGCAACTGCCGCGCCGACACTGATGTCCTGTCCACCACTCGCCGCCGTTACAAGAGTCATACCAATTGCCAGGATAGCCAGCTCGGAACCATTGTCAAGAATCGTAATCAGGGAACCGGAAAGAACCGGATAACCTTCGCTGTTATGATTCAGGGCAATCGCATAAAATCCCGGATCCATAACCAGATTGAAAATAGCCAGCAGAAGAAGGGCTACAATCGGAATAAATATCGGTTTTCTCGTCAGTTCTGCGAAAAACTGACCTGCACTGCTTTTACTTTTTGTTCCACTCTTTTGCATTATTTCTTGTCACCTCCGGCAATAGTACCCATAATATTGCTCTGGGTCAGTTCGCTGCCCGAAATCTCGCCGACAACCTTGCGGTCTCTCATAACGACAAGACGTGAGCATGTACGAAGCATCTCGTCTGTTTCTGAAGAAATAAATGTTACGCTCATTCCTTCTGAAGCAAGCTTGAGTACCAGTTTCTGAATTTCAACTTTTGTACCGATATCGATACCACGTGTCGGCTCATCCAGGATCAGATAATCCGGATGTGTCAGCAGCCAGCGGGCAATGATACATTTCTGCTGATTACCACCGGAAAGTGACTTAATCGGCGTATCCGCAGATGCTGTCTTGATCTCAAGAAGCTTGATGTATTCATCCGCGATCTTGTATGCCTCGCTCTTTGAGTACGGGCGGAAGAATCCGCGCAGTACCTGCTGTGCAAGGATAATATTGTCACGTACGGAAAGGTCTCCGACAAGTCCGTCGTCCTTACGGCTTTCGGAAAGATATGCAATACCGAGCTTCATAGCGTCGATCGGTTTGGAGATCTTTACGTCTTTTCCTTTCATTTTAACTTTTCCGGCAATTACTTTGTCAGCGCCGAAAATAGCACGTACACATTCGCTTCGACCGGAACCGAGCAGTCCGGCGAATCCGTTAACTTCACCTTTCTTAATATGGAAGTTGAACGGTTTGATTCCCGCATTGCTCTGAAGTCCTTCAGCCTCAAATACATTCTTGTCTGCGTCCGCTCCCTGATATACAAGGCTGTCGTCTTTAATTTCTTCTTCGTCGTTCAGTTCTTTACCAAGCATCTTGGCAACGAGCTGAATTCTCGGAAGGTTTTCGATCTCATACTGTCCGACAAGCTGTCCGTCCCTGAGGACTGTAATCTTATCGCAGACCGCGTATACCTGCTCAAGGAAGTGGGTAACGAAGATGATACCAACGCCTTTCGCTTTCAGATCGCGCATCATTTTGAACAGCTTCTCAACTTCGCTGTCATCCAGAGAAGAGGTCGGCTCGTCGAGGATAAGAACTTTACAATCCATATCAACAGCACGCGCAATGGCAACCATCTGCTGAATCGCGATTGAGTAGCTTGAAAGCTGCTGTGTCGCATCTGCAGGGATATCCAGGTCTTTCAGGATCTTGGCTGCGCCTGCGTTCATTTTTCTCCAGTTTGTGCCGAAACCTTTTGTACGGCCTATGTACATATTCTCAGCTACCGTAAGGTTCGGGCAGAGCGTAATTTCCTGATAAACAGTACTAATGCCCAGGTTCTGAGCGTCCTGGGGGGAATGAATCACTGCCGGTTTGTTCAGACCTTTGAGGAAGATCTGACCTTCGTCTTTTTCATACACGCCTGTAAGTACTTTAATCAAGGTAGATTTTCCGGCACCGTTCTCACCCATCAGCGCGTGAATCTCGCCCTCTTCCAATGTAAAGTCAACATTCTGCAGGGCACGCACTCCGGGAAAGCTCTTGTAAATGCCTCTCATTTCGAGTACAGATTTCTCTTTCACCAGTATATTCACCTCTCAACCTTTTATTTAAAAAGCGCGGCACAGCGTTTTAGATCCGTTTTTCCGCTGCGCCGCGTACTTTTTATTCACTCACTGTCGGCTTTTAATTAGATACCGTATGTATCAACATCTTCCTGTGTAATTGTTGCTGCGTCAAAGCCTTTCTCTTCCATAACGATTGTCTTCTCTGTGATTTCCTCACTGTTCTCGAGTTTCTCGATAATGTCATGGATATAGGAAGCCTGGTACGGGTTGCACTGTCCGTCGTAGTTCCATCTGCCGGCAAGTACTTCCTCAAGTGCCCATTTGTTTGTATCAAATCCCATGATAACAACGTCGCCGTCAACACCGTGGGAAATGTTTGCTGCGTCAAGAGCTGCAACAGCTCCTCTTGCCATATCATCGTTCTCAGCGTAGATTACGTTGAAGGATGTGCCTGCGTCGATTACAGACTGTGTGATCTGCTGTGCTGTCTCAGCGTTCCAGTCAGCTGCCTGCTGTTTAACAATGTTCCAGCCCTCAGCTTTTGCCATCTCATCAAGAGCTCCTGTACGTCCAACCTGTGCAGCTGAACCCATAACGCCCTGAATGTGGATGATGTTGTACTCACCAAGGTTCTGCTCTTTCAGCCAGTTAACAGCTGTTTCACCCTCAGCCTTCATATCGGATACGATAGATGCTACGTAAAGGCTCTCGTCTGCATCGATTGTACGGTCAAACAGGATAACCTGTGTTCCGGCATTCTGTGCATCCTGGAGAACTGTATCCCAACCAGCTGTATCTGCTGCAGAGATAAGCAGGTAGTCAACGCCGTCCTGAATGAACTGCTGAGCTGCAGAAATCTGCTCGTCGTTCTTAAGGCTGTACGCGAAGGAAGCGTCATATCCGTTTTCTTCTGTGAACATTTCCTTCATATCAGCATCGTTAGCTGTACGGTATCCGGACTCGTTCGGGTCGTTGTTGATGATACCAACTTTGATCAGGCCGCCTTCGTCTCCGCCGCTCTCATTTCCGCCGGTGGACTCTTTCTCTCCGCCGCCGCATCCGATTACTCCTACTGCCAGTACGGCTGAAACAAGTAAGGCTAAAATTTTCTTTCTCTTCATTTTCGTTCCTCCCTTTTCTATTGTTGGATCTTTTTCGGAAAACATATTTTTTCCTGTGCTTACATAATATCACTTTTGTTACCTTTTGTTCAATCTGAATCTCTTACAAAATTATGGTTTGTAAATTATGCCCAATACAAATATTGCTATTGACAATATTTTTTTAATACATTTTTTATTATTTGTTTATTTTTTTACTGCATTTATGTATTTATGTTTATTATTTTCATTTTGTATATTTTTTACATTAGAAATTTACGCTGTTTTTTCGTTTGTGCAAAATGAATCGAATACTCCATAAAGTTGATTTTTTTTGTTTTTTTACTCGGTTTTTGCTTTTTCCGCATGTGTATATTGTGCATTTATTGGTAAACCTGTATAAAAAATATGTTTTTTTTATGAATTACAGACATTTCTCCACCCAAAAAGTGTGCAATTTTTAAGAGCGCGCCTCTCTTTGCAGAGAGGAACGCGCTCCTGTTACATTTCAGATATTTTCTATTTTCTGCGTCTTACCTTTACAACCGCAACAGATCCTGCCGCAGCAAAAGCCGCCGCGCACGCCGCAGCAACCGGAAGAACGTTTGTCATATCTCCGGTCTGGACCGCCTTATCAGAGTCTCCTCCTGTCTGGCTCTGTCCGCCGCCCTGCGCACTGCCGCCCGGTTTTTCCGTATCGGATGGCTTCTGGACGTCTCCGCCCGGCGTATCTGTTCCGGGTTTGTCCATTCCAGGTTTATCTGTTCCAGGCGCGTCTGTTCCAGGTTCGTCTGTTCCCGGTTCATCTGTTCCGGGTTCGTCTGTTCCAGGCTCATCTGTTCCAGGCTCGTCTGTTCCCGGTTCGTCTGTTCCCGGTTCGTCCGGATCTTCTTTCTCCGATACAGTTACGGTAAATGTTGCCGACTGTCCGCCATAGCTTACGGTAATTGTCTGTTCGCCGATTTCATCCGGATTATATCCGTCTGCCGTATACTCTCCCGCCGGAATTACTGTTTCCGTTCCGTCGCTGTATACCGCTGTCACAGTCAGGCCGCTGAGATCGAGCTCTTCTCCCTGCGTATACTCTGTCTTCACATCGCCTCCAAGGCTGATTTTTTCAAGAGTCGGAGCAGGAACACTCTCATCTTTCACTTCAACTGCAGTGGAATATTCCATTACATAGCCGTCATAGTTTGACGTTACTTTTGCGGTCACGATTGTTTTTCCGGCCGCCTCCGCGGTAACCGTACCATCCTCATAGACTGCGACATCCGGATTTTCCGAAACATATTCAACCGTCACATATCCGGCGATCTCTTCCGGAATCTGGATCAGTTCCTGAGATTCTCCGGCCTTCAGTGTTACCTGGTATACCGGATCCGCGATATGCGCAAACGGGTTAACCACCTCATCTTTGTACTCAAGATTATCCATTACAAATCTCAGATCAGACTCGGCTTTTTCAACTTTCGTATATGAATCCGCCTCTTTTGCGGCTTCAATCGCCGTCTCAAGTCTTGTTTTGGATATGTCGGACAGATAAGCCGTGTCAATAGCTTCCGCTTCCTCAATCAGAGCGTCAAGCGCTTCTCTGTCAAGCGGAACTACCGTATAGGTAAAGGAAACTTCCGCCGAGAGCACGCCATATTCAGCCTTTGCTGTCAGAGTCACCTCTGTCTTTTCGGACGGGCTTGTGACTGTTCCGTCATCTGCGATCACATCCGGGCTGCTGCTTGTCCAGGTAATATTCAGTCCGTCAACTGACGACGGAAGTTCCATATCATACTTGATCTCGTCAGCGCTCTCATTTTCCCCGATCAGATCGTCTCTCTCTACCGCTCCGTCAAGTTTTGCCTGAAGAGCCTCGGCAAATTCATCTTCCGCCTGAGCCTGGACTTCTTTCTCTGACATTGCAATGTTATACACTTTTACATCATCGACAAGACCTTCGTACTCCGGATCCCAGTAATTTACGCCGAGATAAATGTCCGCGTTTTCTCCGTCAAGCGGGTCGTTGCTGTCAGATGTGCCCATAGTGATTCCGTCCAGGTATAAGGTTGTGCTTCCCGCCGTTCCGGTAACCGTGATCTGATGCCACTCTGCGCTCGGTACAACCGGGCTTGCAAGGGTTACCCACTGACCGATCACGCCGTTCGCCCAGAATTTCAGCCTGTCGCCGGAATCTCCGGAAATGGCAAGCCATTTTTCAGGATCGTGATGTCCCATAAACAGCATAACCTGGTTTCCTGCCAGAGGTTCGTCTGATTTCACCCACATGGATACCGTGTATTCGGTTCCGAGATCATTCAGATTCAGTTTGAGGCCGTAGTCGCCAAGGCGGACTGCTTTTCCTGTTTTTCCTTCGTCATAGGCCACAGCTCCGGCATAAGTATTCAGCGCCGTCACAAGAGCAGTCGCTTCGGGAGCCCCTTCCACGCCGTTTTCCAGACTGTCTTCAAAATCGTAAGATGCGACAAGCCTGTCGTTCAGCTCTCCGCTTACGGATACGGAAGTCACAGCCTGCTGTGATGTTTCTCCGATTGTTACTGTTGTTGTAATCTCCGCTTCTCCGGAGCCGACTGCAGTTACCGTTCCGTCCGCGGATACTGTAACTACGTTTTCGTCGCTGCTTGCGTAGGTGATCTCCGGATCGGAGTCAGCCGCTACCGGATGCATAGATACGCTGATCTGCTCTGTTCTGCCAAGCACCATGCTCAGAGAACCTGTCGCTGTGATGCCTTCGGCAAGCAGTTCTTCCGGAGTTGTCTCAGCGTCATAAAGACGGTACACTTCGCCCTCGCTTAATGTGCGGTTATATACCTTAACTTCATCCACAGCGCCGGTAAACGCAGGATCCCAGTTCGTAACACCAATGTATACATCCTGGTTCGTGCCGTTCAGCGGTGCGTTGCTTGTTCCGGTGATTTTCTGCTCTCCGTCCACGTACAGCGCCACGCCGTTCTGCGAACCGGTTATCGTAACCTGACGCCACTCACCGGAACCGAGGTCGGTTCTGCCAAGTTCATTCCAGCTGTATCCGTTTCCGTTCGCCCAGAACTTATATGTTCCGTCCTGTCCGGCAACAGACAGCCACTTCTCCGGACTGTGATAGCCAAGGAATATACCGCTCTGATTGTCCGCCAGAGTTCCGTCCGGCTTCATCCACAGAGAAACGGTAAAGTTATCGCCCAGATTCGCTCTGTTAAGCTTCAGGCCGTAATCTCCCAGCTGAAGTCCTTTTCCGTCATGACCGTCGACATACTCCATACGGCCTGTGTATGAACCAAGCCCGACTACTACAGCCGACGCGTCATTGCCGCCCTGGCTGTCTGTCAGATCCTCATTGTCAAAGGAAAATGACGCCACCAGGCCTTCATTCAGATCATATTCTTCCGCATTAACTACATTTTTTACTCCGGGTACAAATACAGATGTCAGAACCAGGGCACCTGCGAGAAGTCCGGATAAAAGATTCTTTCTTTTCATTTATTTAATCTCCTTTCTTCACCAAACCTGATCCTAACGGTAGTCTCCGTCTACAACATGAATTGTAACGGAGTCTTCCATCTGCTGCCCGTTGTACTCATAAGAAACGGTAAGTTCCTTATCTCCTGCCGTGCTCATGTCGACCTCGCCGGCATTCGTAACTGTACATTCTGTAATAATCTCTGTACCGCCGTTTGCCGTCTCAACTACGACACGGATATCGTCTGTATCAAGGGTCTCTCCGGCAGTGTACAGTCTCGTCGTCTTCTGAACGGACGTCGCTTCCGCGGCATTGTCTGTGGATACGTAGAATGTCGCTGCCTCCGCGTCCGGATCCTGCTCCAGATACAGGGCGCCGTCACGGCTTACCATATAGTATCCCGGATACTGTACGCTCTCGAAGGTCACGCCTT